>CAYOPA010000064.1:0-16493 GCA_964405625.1 uncultured Bryobacterales bacterium | reverse complement strand
TGGATCAGCATCACGACGACATCGTCACCTTGCACATCAAGGACAAGACCAAGGACGACGTGAACATGCCGTTCGGACAAGGCGACACCCCGATTGTGGAATGCCTGCGTCTGCTGCGCGACAAACGCTACCGCATCCCGGCCAACATCGAATACGAGTACAAGGGCGAGGACACCGTCGCCGAAGTCCGCAAGTGCTTTGAGTACTGCAAGAAAGCGGTGATGGAAGGCTGATCGGCGTCGTTCGCGTATCCTGAAAGGCAGCAATGGAAAAATTGGCGGTGCATGGCGGCAAGCCCGTCCGCGGCAGGGATTTCCCGGCCTGGCCGGTGTCGGGCCCGCGCGAGATGGAGCTGTTGCAGCAGGTCCTGTTCTCCTCCCAGTGGGGCGGTTATCACGAGTACGTCGAGGAGTTTGAGAAGCTCTTTTGCGGCCTGCATGACGCCGGTCACGGCATCGCGGTCGCCAACGGATCGGTGGCGCTGGAGGTGATGCTCGAAGCTGCCGGCATCAAGGCGGGCGACGAGGTGATCGTGCCGGCGCACAGCTTTGTGGCCACCGCCACGGCCGTCTCACGGATCGGCGCCAAACCCGTTTTTTGCGACATTGAGCGCGAAACGTTCAACATTGACCCCGCCTCCGCCGAAGCAGCCGTCGGTCCCAAGACCAAGGCGATAGTCGCCGTCCACTTCGGCGGCGTGATCGCCGACATGGACCGGCTGCAAAAGCTGGCCTGGAGCGCCGGGCTGCAACTGTTCGAGGACGCCGCGCACGCCCACGGCGCCGACTGGAAAGGACGCCGCGCCGGCGGCATCGGCCGGGCAGGGACCTTCAGCTTCCAAAATTCCAAGGCCATGACGGCGGGCGAAGGCGGCATCGTCATCACCAGCGACGACGAGCTGGCGGCGCAAATTCGCTCGCTGACCAACTGCGGCCGCAAGGAAGGCCACGGCTGGTTTGACCATTTTGAGCTCGGCACGAACCTGCGGCTGACCGGTTTCCAGGCCGCCGTGCTGCTGGCGCAACTGGAGCGGCTGCCCGAGCAGATCCGGCTCCGACAGGCCAACGCCGAGCTGCTGCGGTCCGTGCATGAAACGCCGGGCGTCCACTTCCAGCAGGCGCCCGAAGGAGCCGTGGTGCAGACGCTTTATCTGCTGCCCGGTTGGGTGGACGAGGACAAGCTGGGGGCGACCAGGGATGAGTTTCTGGCGGCTCTGGAAGCCGAAGGCGTGCCGGTGCGGCCGTGGTATCCGCACCCGCTCTACGCCAACCCGCTGTACAAGAGCCGGGCGTACCGCAAGGTTTCGTGCCCGGTCGCCGAACAGGCCTGCAAGGATTCGTTCTGGATTCCGCAGCGCGCCTTGATGGGCTCGGACGAAGACACACGCGACATCACGCGGGCCATCGAGAAGATCTACCAGACCTACAAACCCGAGACGACCTCGGTCCAGTAATACACTTGGGGGATGCAAGCGCGCCCGGTCTCCGCGTCCCAATCGACCCTTTCCGAGCTGGCTCTTCCCAACGAAGCCAACGGCTTGGGGACGCTTCTTGGCGGGCGCATCATGCACCTGATCGACATTGCCGGGGCGCTGGCGGCTGGCCGTCACGCGCGGCAGTTCGTGGTGACCGCCTCGTTTGATCACATGGATTTTTTGGAGCCGGTGATGATCGGGGAGCTGGTGGAGCTCCACGCATCGGTCAACCGCGCCTTTCGCACGTCAATGGAAGTGGGCGTGAAGGTCTTTGCCGAGGACTTGCGCAAAGCGACGCGGCGGCACGTGGCCTCGGCCTACTTGACCTTCGTGGCTCTGGACGCCGACCGCCGACCGCAACCGGTGCCGCCCGCGCTGCCGGAGACGGACGAAGAGAAGCGCCGCTATGAACAGGCGGGCGAGCGGCGGGAATATCGCCTGATCCAGCGCCGGCGAAGGACGCAGGCTGGGTAGCGCGGCAGTAGGGACGGGCATTCCTGCCCGTCCCAAAAAGCCCAGGACGGGCAGGAATGCCCGTCCCTACTGAGACCAGCCCAGCCTAGGACTCGGCTTCGTCCTGATCGCGCCCGCGCCGCTGATCCTCGGCTTTATACAGATACTTGATCGAATCTTTGTAGATCAATAGATTCGGCCCTTCGGATCGGTTCAGCTTGATGCAGGTGCGGTCATACCATTCGATGACGCCATGGAGATCTTCTCCATCCTTGAGCGCCACCGTCATGGGTGTCTTGCTCTGCATCTGCTTGACGTAGTAGTAGGCCTCGGCGTGCGTCTGGTCGGGAGGCGCCGCGCGTTTCTTCGTCGGCTTGCTTTGTGGGGTCTGCATGGAGGGGGCGGTCCGCGGGGGACCTATTGCGATAACCAATAGCATAGATCAGACCCGGGCGGCCAGACCGGCGAGCCGTGCCGCGTAGCCTTCGAGCGCGATCTGCTTCTGGATATTGCGGCGGCGCAGCGCGTCGAGCTCGTCCAGACCCTTGGCCGCCTGCTCGATCCAGCCAAAGCCGACCCGTTCGGCAAGCTCGCGCAAGTCCTCGCGGATGTCCTGGTTGATCAACCGGCCCGAGCCGTAGCGCAGGTGCAGCAGGTCGCTGAGCAGGCCAAAAAGCATCTCGATGAGCACGTCGAGCTTCTCGCGGGTTTTGCGCGCCACCGATTCCGTGCGGCCGATCAGATCCGCAAAGCCGCTCGCGCCCAGCGCCGTGCGCAATACGGCGAGCATCACGTCGCGCCGCGACAGGTACTCGTCCACGTCAATCGCCAACGCCGCGCCTGGGCTGCCCTGGGCCCACCAAGCCAGCCGTTTGCGGTCGGCGTCGGGCAGATCCGGGCGCCGCTCAAAGAACCGCTGCATCTCTTCCGTGGAAAGCCGCGACAGATAAAACGGCACCGAGCGCGAGCGAATGGTCGGCAGCAGATCGTAGGGATTTTCGGCAATCAGGATGATGGTCAGCGCCGGGGCCGGCTCTTCCAGCGTCTTGAGCAGCGAGTTGGCGGCGTCGTCATTGGCGCGGTCGGCGCCGTCGAGCACGAACAACCGGCGCGCGCCTTCGGACGGGTTGAAGCGGGCCGCCGAGCGCATCTTGCGGGCCTGCTCGATGCCGATCATGCGCAGCGGGCCGTCCGGCGGAAAGATCAGGTAGTCGGGATGTGTGGAAAAGATCAGCGGGTTGTCGCCGCGCTTGGCCGCCGGCATTTTTTCCCGCTCTTCGATCTGGCTCTGAAACTCCGGCAGCGACAGATCCGCCGCCAGCACCCGCGCGCAGGCGTTGCAACGCCCGCAGAAGTCATCCGGTGCGGCCTCCCGGCAGTGGATCGCGGCGGCCAGGTAGCGCGCCAACGTCGCCTTGCCGATGCCGCGCGGACCGGAGAACAGCAGCGTCTGCGGCATGCGGTCCTGGGTCAGCATCCCGCGCAGAGCGGCGACGACGGGGGCGTTGCCCAGATAGTCAGCGAACGGCATGACTAGATTGCAACACCCAACCGCGCGGCCAGCAAGGGGCGCACCACGCCGAGAATTTCCGTCTCAACGGCCTCCACCGACTGCGCGGCGTTGATGCGCACGAAGCGCCGCGGGGCCGCTTGGTGAATGGTCTGGTAGCCCAGCAGAACGCGGGCGAAAAAGGCTCGGCTCTCCTGCTCCATGCGGCTCTCGTTGTGGTCGGGACCGTGGTCGGCCTCACGTTCCAGGGCGCGCTCGACGCCCAGCGTCGGGTCCAGGTCGAGCCACAGCGTCAGGTCCGGCTGGAGGCCGCCGCATGCGACCTGCTCGATGGACCGCACCGCCACCGCGCCGAGCTCCCGGCCGTAGCCCTGGTAGGCGACGGTGGCGTCGGTGAAGCGGTCGCTGATAACGATCTCGCCGCGGTCGAGCGCCGGCCGGATGACCTCGGCGATGTTCTGCGCCCGGGACGCAAAATAGAGCAGCAGCTCCGCCACCGGTTCGAGGTCGGCGTTGCGGGCGTCGAGCAGGATGCGCCGGATCTCCGCGCCGATGCGCGTGCCGCCCGGCTCCTGGGCGATCACCGGTTCGCGACCCGCCTGGCGCAGACGGGCGACGAGCCGATCAAGCTGCGTGGTCTTGCCGACCCCGTCGACGCCTTCAAAGCTGATGAAAAGTCCTGGCACGATGTTTCACGTGGGACCTCGGACTCACGTCCGGGGCTCGGTTTAGGATAGCCGCAGATTGGGGTCCACCCGCAAGCTCCAATCCGAGCGCTCGCCGCGAGCCAGACGCGGCCAGGCGGCGGCCGCGATCATGGCGGCGTTATCGGTGGACAGCTCAGGCGACGGAAAGAAGACCGGTAGGGCCAGCTTGCTGAAGCGTTCGCGCAGTCCCCGGTTGGCCGCCACGCCGCCGGAGACCAGCAGCGACTCGACCTGCTCTTCCTCGGCGGCGCGCTCGGCCCGCACCAGCAGCTCTTCGATCACGCGGTGCTGGAACGACGCCAGCAAGTCCAGCGTCTCCCGCGGGGTGACCGCCAGAGCCTCTTCGAGCGTCGGTCTGGCGCCAGGGGCGAAAACCTCGCGTCGGCGGGCGATTTCGGCCTCCATATCGCGGGAGCGCACCCAGCGCAGCACCGCCGTCTTCAGGCCCGAAAAGCTCCAGTCCCGCGGATTGCCCTTCATGCGGACGGTCGGCATCTCAACCCGCGTCCAGTCGCCGTGCGGGCTGAGGCGATCGATCCAGGGGCCGCCCGGATAGCCCAGGCCGACGAGCTTGGCCACCTTGTCAAAAGCCTCGCCGGCGGCGTCGTCGCGGGTGCGCCCGACCAGCTTGTAGCGCCAGCCCGAATGGTCGTCCCCATCGACGCGAAACATGTGTGTATGGCCGCCGCTGACCACCAGCGCCAAGGCGGGGAAGAGGACCCGCTCGCCCCGTTGGGCCGCCTCCAGCGCGACGGCGTGGATGTGGCCTTCCAGATGATTGACGCCCAGCAGCGGCTTGTCCAGCGCGAACGCCAGCCCTTTGGCGTAGGTCAGCCCTACCAGCAGGGCCCCCGCCAAGCCGGGCCCGGAGGTGGCGGCGATCGCGTCGATGTCTGCATAGGCAAGGCCCGCCCGCTTCACGGCCTCGCGCACAACGGGGGTGATGGCACGCAGGTGCTCGCGCGACGCCAGCTCCGGCACCACGCCCCCATACTCGGCGTGGATGTCGAGCTGTGACGCCACCACGCTCGACAACGTGCGCGCGCCGGACTCCACCACTGCGGCGGCCGTCTCGTCACACGAGCTCTCGATTCCCAAAACGCGCAATCGCTCTTCCGCCTCCCGCAAAACAAACAACCCGACCGGGACACGGGGTCCGATCGGGCTCAGCCGCCTCCGCCGGGGAACAGACCGGCGGAGGCGACGGCGGCCGCTAGGGTGATCCAGCGGCTCTTCTCTAAGAGTAGGAACGCCTGACTAGCTGAGATGAAGCTATGGGGCGGTCACCTCATTACTAATCAAACGCTCAATACAGTGACTACTCATTGTGCTGGATCACCTCCTTAGGCCTGGATGGCGCTCTCATCCTAAAACGTGATTCCAGGCGGCGTCAACACCCGACCAAACATTTTTGGCATGTCACGTTCTTTTAACGAAACCATGCGACCGCCCAGGCGCTTTGAGCTCGGCTTCTCGGCAAACCGACTTAGGGCCGACCCAGGGCGCGGCGCGCTAGAGTATGGGCATGTCGCCTGCGATTCGCACCCGCGGATTGCAAAAGAGCTACAACGGAAAACCCGCGGTGCGCGGCCTGGAGCTCGAAGTCCGACGCGGGGAGTTTTTCGGCTTTCTGGGCCCCAACGGGGCCGGGAAAACAACCACCATCCACATCCTCACGGGCGTCATCGCGGCAAGCGCCGGGGAGGTGGAGGTGTTGGGGATGAGCGTCCCCGACCAGATGCACGCCGTCAAGCAGCTCATCGGCGTGGTTCCGGACGAAAACGTACTTTTTGACCGCCTGACCGGCTACGAATTTTTGGAGTTCGCCGGCCGCATGTATGGTTTGGAACGGCCGGTCGCCGCCGAGCGCGCCAAGGAACTGATGGAGCTGTTTGAGCTCGACCTGCGGGCCGACACGCTGATCGCGGGTTACTCCAAGGGCATGAAGAAGCGCGTGGCTCTGGGCGCGGCGCTGATCCACCGGCCGCAACTGTTCCTGCTGGACGAACCGTTCGAGGGCGTGGACCCGGTCGGCGCCCGGCTGATGAAGGAGATCCTGGTGCGGCAGGTCGCCGGGGGCGCCGCGGTGTTCCTGACCTCGCATGTGCTGGAGGTGGTGGAGCGGCTGTGCGACCGGGTGGCGATTATTGCCGAGGGGCGCGTGGTGGCCGAAGGTTCGGTGGACGAGCTCCGCGCCGCCGAGGAGACGCTGGAGGATATCTTCCTGCGGGTGGTGGGCGGCGAGCGGGCGATGCAGCCGCTGGCTTGGTTGTAGGATGCGAGATGGAGCTCCCGGCCATGCGCCCGCATGCTGACCCCAGACTGACGTCTGGGGCCAATTCCAGGGTGAGCCGTTGATCGACTTCACTCAGATCATGGCCCTGCTGCGCCTGCAAAAGCAGACCGTGGCCAACACCTTCCGACAACACTCCGAACGGCATGGGCTGATTGTCTCCATCATTTTCAGCTCGCTGTGGTACGGCTTGTGGGCGTCGTTGGCCATCGGCGCGGCGCTGACGCCGAACCTGATCGGCGTGGAGGATGTCGAGGCGGCCCTGCCTGGCGTGCTGCTGTTCGTGATGGGTTACTGGCAGCTTTCGCCGTTGGTGACGCTGTCGCTGGGCGTGTCGCTCGACATGCGCAAGTTGGCGCTGTATCCCACCACGATCCCCACGTTGTTTCTTGTCGAGTGTCTGCTTCGGATCTGGAGCGGGTTGGAGATGATCCTGCTGTTGATCGGCCTGTGGATCGGCCTGATCACCGCGGGCACGGCGCATCCCTGGCTGATGACTCTTGCTTTGGCGCTGTTTGTCGCCTTCAACTTGCTGTTCTCCGCCGGGGTGCGTAACCTGATCGAGCGCATCTTCCAGCGGCGGATATTGCGCGAGATCGTGTTGGTCTCCATGGTCAGCCTCACGGTCGCGCCGCAGATGCTGGCGTTCTCGGAGCGGGCCCGGGATCTGGCGCGGCTGGCGATTGCAAACCGGGTCAGCGTCCCGTACTGGTTGTTTCCTTCCGGCTTGACGGCTCGCATTGGGTTGGGCGAGGCGTCAGGCGGCGACGCGGCGCTGATGCTGGCGATGTTGGCGGCGGCGGGGCTCTTTGGCTATGCGTTCTTCGCCGGCTCGTGCCGGTTGACCTCGGCGTCGACGGCGGGCGAGCAGGCGCCGGCGATGCGCGGCGCTCGCAATGATCTGACGCTGCTGCAAAAGTTGGCGCGGCTGCCTTCGCGGATCTTCCCGGACCCCTTGGGGACGCTGATGGAGAGGGAAATCAAGTATCTCTGGCGCAGCCCGCGCTTCCGCCTCCCATTTTTCATGGGCTTTACTTTCGGCGTGATCGCCTGGGTGCCGATCATGCTGCGCGTCGAAGGTCCGGTGGGCGAAGGGATGCGGCAGAGCGCGGTCAGCTTTATCACTTTGTATGCGCTGCTGCTGCTCGGGCCGGTGCTGTTTTTGAACCGCTTTGGCTTCGACCGCGGAGCCAGCCGGTTCTTCTTCTGGATGCCGATCAATTTCGAGCAGCTTCTGCTATCGAAGAATTTGGCGACGGCGGTCTACTGCTATTTCGAGATGAGCTTGGTGGCCGCTATTTGCTGGATCGTCGGCCTGCCCGTGGGGCCGGCGAAGCTGGTGGAAGCGATCGTGGTGACAACCGTGGCGATGCTGTATCTGATGTCGGTGGGCAACCACATGTCGGTGCGGTTTCCGGTCCCCAGCAACCCGGACCGGGTTTCCCGCGCCGGCGCCGGCCATGGCTGGCGGGCGGCGGTGCAGTTCCTGTTCTTTCCGCTGTCGTTGACGCCGATCCTGTTCGCCTTTGCGTGGCGCTACATCTGGGATAGCCCGGCGGGTTATTTCTGGATGATGATCGCGGCGGGAGTCTTGGGCGCCATGCTGTATGCCGCTAGTTTCCTCAGCGCGGCCGGGTATGGCCAACGCAATCGAGAGGCCCTGATCGGCCATCTGAGCATGGGCGAAGGGCCGCTGGCCGCGGAGTAAGCCGCCGGATGCGAACACTGCTATACTTTTCGCATTAGTCGGCACAACGTCCGTACCGGCTGCAACCCCTGACCTGAAAACTCGGCTCTCCCTCGTCCGGAAGCCACACTTCCAAGATTGAAGCCTTCGTTGTTTCACCCGCCTGGCGCGGGTGTTCTGGCCGTTGTCGTATCTCGGCCGAGGCTGCGTCTGATGGAAAATCCAATGTTCTGGCCGCTGATGGCGTTTATTGCGCTGTCGTTCGCGGTCGGCGTTTACACCTCGAAGTTCATCCACGGATCGGGGAAGCGCTTCCTGATCTGCGGCAAGTCGATGCCCTTCATGGTTATCGGCACCACGTTGGCGGCGCAGGCGCTCGACGGCAACGCCACGCTGGGCAATACCGGGCTGACATTTGAGGGCGGGTTCTGGGCCGGCATGGCCCTGCCGCTGGGCTTGGGGCTGAGCCTGTTCGTGGTGGGCCGCTTTCTGGCGGCGCCGCTCAACCGCATGGACCTGATCACGCTGCCGGAGTTTTTCTTCCGCCGCTACGGGCAGAGGACCGAACTGCTGGTCTCCATCATCACCTTCGCATCGTTCTCCATCCTGCTGGCGGGCAATTTGGCCGCGATGGGCTGGATCCTGTCCGTGGTGGCGGGCTGGTCCTACCCGACCGCGCTGATCTTCGGCGCTTCGGTCATCTTCGTCTACACCATCGCTGGCGGGCTGTACGCGGCCATTTGGACGGATTTCGTGCAAATCTACGTCGCCATCGGCGGCTTCTTTCTGTTGGCGGGCTGGCTGCTGCTGACCCAGGACTGGCAGGGCGCGCTGGCGGCGCTGCCCCCCGCGCACACGGACTTGAGCGGGCTGACGACGCTGGCCGGCGGCGGCCTGCTGAACTGGTCGATCATCGTCTCCTTGGCGTTCGGCAACGCCATGGCCCTGGACTTTATGGAGCGCGTCTTCGCCGCCAAGAGCGGCAAGGCGGCGGGCCGGGCCTGCTACTACGCCGGGGTGCTGACGATTGTGGCGGGCGTGACGGCCAGCTTCGCCGGGCTGCTGGCGCCCTCGATGGTGGGCGAAATCGCCGACACCCGCATGGTGCTGCCCGCGCTGGCGACCCAGCAGGCGCCGTTTTGGATCGGCCTGCTGGTCATGATCGGCGTAGTGGGCGCTTCGATGTCCACCTGCGACGGCGCCATTCTGGCGACCTCGGCCGTCATCTCGCGCAACATCATCCAGCGCTGGAGCAGCCGCGAGATGGACGACGAGAAGCTGCTGCTCTACACGCGCATCGTCGCCATCCCCATGACGATGGGCGGAGCGGCGTTCGCGCTCTACCGGCCTGAGCCGGGCCTGCTGCTGGTGCTGGCGTTTGACATCCTGTTCGCGGGCTGCGTCGTGCCGCTGTTCGCGGGCGTCTACTGGCCCAAGGCCAACGCCACCGGCGCCGTGGCGGCGATCCTGGTCGGCACCGGCGCCCGCGTCGCCATGAATATTCTAGTGCCCGAAGAGCTCGCCGGTCTGGACACCCTGCTGCCGCCGATGATCAGCGTGCTGGTCTTCGTGCCCGCCTGCCTGCTCAGCGAAAGCGCCGAGTCGAGCCGGCACCACGTGGTCGGCAAGCCGGGAGAGGCGTTGTTTTCACAAGGAGACTGATGATGCATCCGTCGAAATCTCTGCTAGCTCATACGTTGATCGCTTTGTTGGTGATCGCCGGGCTGATCGCCGCGCCTTACGTGCCCGAGCCCGACGGAGCCGGCGTCCGTCCGGGCGTGCTGCCGGAGAAATGGCTCGTCGGCGGACCCAACTGCATGGAAGTTCCCGAGTTCCAGGTCCATGAGTACAACCCGGACTTCTACATCCTGCGTCAGTCCGGCTGCTCGCACTACGAGAAGCCGTTTCTCTACTTGCTCTTCGGCAAGGACCGGGCGCTGCTGCTCGACACTGGCGCCGGCATGCCGGACGTGAAGCGCGTGGTGATGGAGACGATCCAGAAATGGTGCGAACGCAACAACCGCGAGTCGATACCGCTGGTCGTCGCCCACACGCACAACCACAGCGACCACGTCGCCGGAGACAAGCAGTTCCAGGGCCTGGACAACGTCACCTTCGTCGGCGCTGATCTGGATACGGCCGTCGGCTACTGGGGCTTCAAGAAGTGGCCCGAGGACGTGATCGAGTACGAGCTCGGCGGACGCGTCCTCGACATTTTTGGAATTCCCGGCCACCAGAACGCCTCCATCGCCGTGTACGACCGCCAGACCGGCGTGCTGATTACCGGCGATCTGATCTATCCCGGCCGGCTCTACATCGACGACGCGCCGGCGTTTGAAGCCTCGCTCGAACGGATGATCAAATTCACAGAAAACCGCGTGGTGACGCACTTATTGGGCTGCCATATCGAGCAGACCAACACGCCGTACCTGGAGTACCCAATCGGCTCGATCTATCAGCCCAACGAGCGGGCGCTTGATTTCAACCGGGGCATCCTGTTTGAGCTGCTCGAAGTGGTCAAGGGCATGGGAGGCGACCTCAAGCGCGTGGCGTTGCGCGACGTGACCATCTATCCGGTCAACGCCGAAGTCTGGCAAGCCTTGCGCGATCGGCGCAAGGAAGTGGAAGAGCGGCAGCGGCTGACGCAGTACAACCAGCCGGGAGGAACACGATGATCGCCTTGCTTTGGATTGCGCTGGCCGTGCTGGCCGGCTGCGGCGCCTCCGCCACCGAGGGGCTGAAGGCCGCCGCTGAGCACGAGGGCTTGCCGGTCGGGCTGTGGGTGGACGCCACCGCCGAGACCATCGGCGAAACCGGCGATTGGACCAACAAGGTCGAGCTCGCCGATCTCAACGGCGACGGCCTGGTCGACATCCTCTTCGCCAACGGCGGAGACTACCGCGAACCGGGCGAGCCCGTGCTCTCGCGCATCTTTTTGAACCAGGGGCCGAGCAAGCCGTTTCACGACGCCAGCGAAGAGATCCTGGGCCCCGAAGGGATGCTGGTCCGGGTCATCAAGACGGCCGACGTGAACGGCGACGGCCATATCGACATCTTCGTCGGCGCCACCTTCCAATCCCAGAGCCGTCTGCTGCTGGGGCGGGGCGACGGCAAGTTTGAGGACGTGACGAAGACGCATCTGCCGCAAATGCCGCTCAGCCTGGGCGACGCGGAGTTTGGCGATGTCGATTTCGACGGCGATCTCGACCTGGTGTTGGCCGACTGGGGCGCCGGCAACCCGATGAAAAACGAGGGAGGCCGCATCCGGCTGTTCCTCAACGACGGCGGCGGCAAATTCAGCGACGCCACCGACGCCCGGATGCCGGACCTGCTGGTGCGCTTTTCCTGGGACCTCGAATTCGCCGACGTGGACAACGACTCCGACCTGGACCTGATGATCAGCTCCAAGATGGACGCGGGCTCGTTTCTGTTTGAGAACGACGGGACCGGCCATTTCACCGACGTCACCGAGGGCCGCATGCCGCAGTTCACCAACAACTACGAGTTTGAGCCGATGGACCTCAACGGCGACGGATACGTGGACTCGGTCACCATCAACGACGGCGGCCAGATTGCCGATCAGCGGGGGATGCACAAGGAAAACGTCTTCCTCAACGACGGCAAAGGCGGCTTCATCCACGCCACGCCGACCTCGCTGCCTGACAGCGAGAACCTGGGCTACGACGACAACCGCGTCATCTACCTCGATTACGACTCCGACGGCGACCCGGACGTGCTGCTGGGCAGCCTGAGCGGGCCGGACCGGTTGCTGATTAACGACGGCAAAGGCGTCTTCACGGTCGCGACCGATGTGGTGATCGGTCCGGAGACCAAGGGGACCTTGTGCGTCGCCTTCGCGGACCTCAACGGCGACCACAAGCTCGATCTGGTGATGGCGCAGGGCGAGGTCAAGAACCACACGGCGGAAAAAGTCTTCTTCGGCGACAAGATCGCGCCGGATACGGCGGCCCCCAAGATCCAACTGCTGTCGAACGAAGGCGGCGTGGTCCGGGCGCGGGTGCATGACAACAAGGCCCCGATGCGGCCTTTCGATTTTCAATCGGTGGAGCTCGACGGCGTTCCGATGACTTGGTACGGGGAGACGCTGTGGACCGCCAAGGTTCCGGCTGGCGCCGAGGACGTGAAGCTGTGCGCGGTGGACGCGGCCGGCAACCAGGAGTGTGTGAATGTTCCATAGACGAGCTTTCTTGATGGTGGGCGCGATTGGGGCGCTGACGGCCTGCGGAGGCGACGCGTCCGCGGTCGCCGAAACCGAAACTGAAACCGAGCCCGCGGCCGAAGCCTCCTTCATCCCGGCGAACTTTGACCCTCCAACGCTGTGGGAGGGCGACGGCTTCAAGGTCGTCCCACTCGGCCCCGAGCTCGCCAAGATCGACTACGACGCTTATATGTCGTCGATCGAGCACCTGCAAAAGACGTTCACCTACAGCACCGGCTGGCCCAACGCCGACGTGACGATGGACGACGCCCAGGAGGACATGGCCAACGAGAAGCGCCGCTTCGATACGCGCGAATCGTTCGCCTACGCCGTGCTGACGCCGGACGGGACTCGCGAGCGAGGTTGCGTCTATGTGCGTCCCTCGGGCAAGCAAGGCTACGACGCCGCGGTGCGCCTGTGGGTGACCCAGGAGGAGTTTGACGCGGGCTTCGACGCGGAGCTCTACGAGGCCGTCAAGAAGTGGATTCCCGAAGCCTGGCCGTTCTTCGAGAACGTGGCCTATCCGGGCCGGGAGATTCCGATGGAGGAATGGAAGGCCCTGCCGGACCAAGACGCCGGTTAGGCGCCCCGAGCCGCTAGGTTTTCTGAAAAAACGTTCGTTTGCCTATTGACCTGACTTGTCGCCGCGGGTAAACTCACCTAGCGGATACGGACCTCGTGCGTCCGGTTATCCGTGGGAAGCCGCGAGGCAAGAATCATGTCGCGACGCCTGTCGCAGACGGCCCTGTACGCCGTTTTGTGTATGTTGCTCGCGCCCGCCGCAATGCCGGGCGCCACGGCAATTCGTTTATCGCATCAGGCGGACGCCACCCCGTTAGTCCTACATCAGTTGCGCGTGGAGCTCGGCCGCATCGCGGAACCCTCCCGCCACGATTTTGCCTGGGTGGAGGACAACGCCGCGCGGCCCGGCCGACGGGTGAGCGTGCGGTTGTTGGGCTCCTGCACCGGCGACCTCGAAGTCCACTCCAAGCGCGGGCCGCTGGGCTGGACGAAGGTGATCAATGGTCGGATTCTCCCCTTTGTGGAGCTTGACTGTGATCGCGTGCGGGCTACCATCCTGCCCGATATTTCCGGGGAAGAGCAGACCCTGCGCGAGGTTGCGCTGGGCAGGGCGTTGGCCCGGGTTCTGGCCCACGAGCTGCGCCATGTGCTGGCCCAGACGCTGGACCATCACGACCACGGCTTGGCGGGCGTCAGCCTGAATTCGAGGGACCTGCTCTACGGTACGCACACGCTGACGGCGGAAGACCTGCGGCGGCCTGAAGGAACGCCGTCGCGTCTGCCGAGAACGCAAGAGCCCGTCGCGGCGGCGCCGGCTCCCGACCCTGCCGAAGACCTCGGGCGCTGAGCGTTCCTGCGAGTTTGGGCGGGACAACCGCCGAGAAGCAGTTGAATTTCCGGCTTCCAGCGGGTTTTGGGCGGGCTTCCGCCCGCCCCTACAACAGTGTCCCGCTCAGCAATAGCGCCGCTACGGAAAAATAGATCAGCACGCCCGTCACGTCCACCAGCGTCGCAACCAACGGCGCCGAAGCGCTGGCCGGGTCGAATCCCAGACGTTGCAACACCAGCGGCAGCGTCGAGCCCGAGATGGTGCCGAACAGCACCACCCCCACCAGGCTCAGGCCGATCGTGAACGCGAGGGGGAGGTAGTGGTCGCCGTACATCCCCGTGGCTGCGTGCCAAATCACAATTCGCCCAACACCCATCACGCCCAGCAGCGACCCCATCACCAAGCCCGAGGCGAGCTCGCGCTTCATCACCCGCCACCAGTCGCTGATCTGCACCTCGCCCAGAGCCATGGCGCGGATCACCAACGTCGCAGCCTGCGAGCCCGAGTTGCCGCCGCTGCTGATGATCAACGGTACGAACAGGGCCAGCACCACGGCCTTGGCGATCTCGTGCTCATAGTGCGCCATCGCGGTAGCCGTTAACATCTCGCCTACAAACAGCACGGCCAGCCAGCCGCCGCGCTTGCGGATCATCTCTAAAAATCCGACTTGCAGGTACGGACCGTCCAAGGCGCCGGCGCCGCCGAACTTCTGGATGTCCTCGCTGGCCTCTTCCTCGACCACCTCGATGATGTCGTCGGCGGTGACGATGCCCTTCATGCGGCCTTCCTCATCGAGCACCGGCAGGGCCAGCAAGTGGAGTTGCTCAAACAAGTGGGCTACGTCCTCCTGGTCCATCTGCTCGGAGACGGAGGCGATCTCGGCGCGCATGAAGTCCCGCACGCGCTGCGTCGGCGGCGCCGCGAACAAGTCGCGGAAGCCGACCACGCCCAGCAGCCGCTGCGCCGGGTCCAGCACGTAGGCGTAGTGGATCGACTGGGTCTGCGCGGCCTGGCGGCGGACGTAGGCGATCGCCTCGTCGGCGGTCATCTCGGGGCGCAGCCGCACAAAGCGCGGGTTCATCAGGCCGCCGGCGACATCTTCCTCGTAGGCCAGCAGCGCGATGATCTCGCGGCGGGGGGCGTCGTCGAGCAGCGCTAGATAGGCTTGGCGCTCGTCGTCATTGACGTGCTGCACCAAGTCGGCGGCGTCGTCGGGCGGCAGCAGCCGGACCCACAGACGCCGCTCCCGCTCGGAGAGCGATTCGAGCAGCTCGGCTTGGTCCCAGGTGGTGAGGCTGAGGAAAAGCTCGCCGGCCTGCTCCCGCGGCATCTCCCGAAACCGTTCGGGTCGCTCGGCGGGCGGCAGGCTGCGCCAGTGATCCGCCAGCGTCTCCTCTATCTCAACATCAGTGGGTTTCATGGTCGAGGCGCCCGCCCACCAGTGTGCCAGATCCGGCGCGCGACTCCCCTTGAGAATGTGGCGCGCGGCTCCAGCCGAGCCGCGTCGTCGCTTGTCGACGACGTTCCTGCGATCCCCGCAGGGCCTCGACCTGGGGGTCGAGGCGGCAGGCGTGGGCGCCTGCGCCACCACTCCGACGCGAACGATCTGAGACAGGCCGCTAACCCGCGACCTCGTAGCGGCGCATGGCCGCGAACGCCCATCCCAGCAGCACGACGGCGCCAAGCAACACGGCGAGCACATCACCCCAAACGCGTCCGCTGACTTCGCCCGGCGGCTCGGGCTGGTAAGCGAATTGAGGCAGCTCGTCGAGCGAGCCGGCCGTGAAGGACGCCTTGCGGAAAATGCGCGGCAGGAAGTGCGCCTTCCATTCGCCCGCGAAGCGCTCCACCTCCGTCTGGAAGTGCGCGAACCGTGCGTGGCCTGTCCCGGCCAAGTCGTTGAGCGCCTGCTGCGCGAGCACCGCCGGCGACAGGTATTGCAGCTTGGCGACCACCGCTTGCTGCCCTCGAATCTGCCGTTCGAAGAGCTCGGTCAGCGGGGCGATCTGTTTGGCGACCTCTTCTTCGACGACGAACTTGCGCGAGTAGTAGTCGCCGCTGTCGATCTCGCCTTCCGGCGCCATCTCCGGGTGGTCGGCGAAAAAGGCGCCCATCAGTTGGCTGCCGCGGGCCGCGGCTTCCTGGCCGGCGGTTCGCACGGCTTGGATCATCTCCACGCGCGAGGGAACTGGGTAGAGCGTCGCCGCCGCCAATCCGACCGCGGAAGGAACGATCAAGGCCAGCGTCAACCAGCCTCCGGCCAGAATCATGGCGTTCGTCGCCGAGCCGCGGCCGAAGGCGTTGACCAGCAGGGCCAGGGCGAACCAGAACAGCCCGTAAACGACGGCGACGCCGAAGAACGCCACTAGCGCAGACACGGCGCCGGGCGCGGCGAGGTCGACGCCCGCCACCACGGCCCCCAGCAGGGTGAGCGCCGCGGTGAGCCCTAGAATGATGGCGCCGCGAGCGAGGATCTTGCCGCCGGCGAGCTTGGCGAGGGAGACGGGCTGGGCAAGCGTCAAGGCCAGCGTTCCCTGCTCTTTTTCGCCGGAGATCAGGTTGTAGCTCAGCGCCAGGATCACCAGCGGATACAGGAAGACCACCACGAAAGCCACGTCAAAGCTGCCGGCGAGGAGGTTGGACGGGTTTTCGAGCTCGTCGCCCGCAAACAGCGCCTCGCGGCTGTCCAGGGTGACCTTGTAGTAGCCCGGCAGCAGGTCGCTCTGTCCGACCGAGAGCGGGGCCAGCGGCGCCGGCGGCAGGACGGCGTAGGCCGCGGCAAAGGTCTGGCCGACCTGG
>CAYOPA010000063.1:0-16650 GCA_964405625.1 uncultured Bryobacterales bacterium | reverse complement strand
TGTCGCTGCACCGCGAGAACTTTGACGTGACCTGACGCTTGGGGCTGGGGCGGCCCCTCGGGGGAGAGGTGGCGCGGGCGCCTACGCCTGCCGCCTCGACCCCCAGGTCGAGGCCCGTCGATACGCGACGACGCAGCTCGGCTGGAGCCGCGCGCCACCTGCCGTTGCCGGTCAGACAGAATGTACACACCCCAGAGGTTAGTTCGCGAGGCGCAGCCTCGCGTGCACGGCGAAGCCGTGCGCCACATCATTTTGTCATTTGCTAATCTTGCCTGCGATGCAGGCCGCGTACGCCGAACAGGGCTATCTGTCCCCCCTCCCCGCGCTCACACCCTCGGAGACCTCCAGGTACCTCGATGGCTATCTGCGCGTCGCCGAGGCCCTCGGCGGCGCGCCCAAAGCCACCGAGCTCGCGCTGCTGCATCTCTACTATGACTGGGCCTGGGAGCTGATCCACCACCCTCGGGTCATCCAGCACGTCCAGTCGGTCCTCGGACCGAATATTCTGGCCTGGGCGTCATCGGCGTTTCCCAAGCGACCCCGCGACCCCGGCTACATTTCGATGCATCAGGACGGCACTTACTGGGGGCTGGACCAAGGCGAGATCACCACCGCCTGGATCGCCCTGACGCCCTCCCATAGAGAAAACGGCTGCATGCGCGTCGTCCCCGGATCGCACAAGCAGCCCATCCTGCCCCATAACGACACCTTCGCTGAAAACAACCTGCTCACGCGCGGCCAGGAGGTCCAGGCCGACGTGAGCGATGACGAGATTGTCGACATCGAGCTCGAAGCCGGGGAGATGTCGCTGCACCACGTCCGCATCATCCACGGCTCCAACGCCAACCCGTCCGACGAACCCCGCATCGGGTTCGCCGTTCGCTACATGACGCCGGAGGTCAAGGCCGAGGGCGTGAACCATCCGGCCGTGCTGGTGCGAGGCGAAGATTCCCACGGCAACTGGCGGCTGATGTGCGCCCCGCCGCGCTACGCCAGCTTCTCCGAGGCGCTGGCCGCCCACAAGAAGGCCGCCGCCGAGCATCTCGCCGCACTGACCTCGAGGCCTTCCGCCGCCCGATGACCTTTCTCGACTGGTCTCTGGTTGTCCTGATTAACGGCGCCATCATCATATGGGGTTTCCGCTTGGCGCGCGGGCCGCGGACCACCTATGAGTGGTTTCTAGCCTCGCGCGGGCTGCCCTGGTGGGTGGTGGGGCTGTCGCTGTTCGCCACGGCGGTGGACAGCGGCGACTATGTGGCGGTGGTCGGCGGGGCCTATGACTTTGGCTTGCAGAACGTTGCGGCCTGGTGGATCGGCATGCCGTTGGGCTGGTTTCTGGTCGCCTGGTACGTCTTCCTGCCGATCTACCGCTCCGGCTGCTACACGAACTCCGAGTGGCTGGAGCAGCGCTTTACCCCGTCGCTGCGCGTCCTCGGGGCGCTGATCCAGATCCAGTACCGCACCAACGTCCTGGGCAACATCTCCTACTCACTGTTCCTGACCTTTTCGATCGCGACGGGCTGGGGCAATGAGACCTGGTTCCTGGTGGTGTTCGTGGCGTTGGCGGCCGGGGTGTACACGGCGCTGGGCGGGCTGAAGACCGTGGCGATGACGGACGCGGCGCAGTCGGCGTTCATCTTTATCGCCTCGCTGCTGCTGTGGATGACGCTTTGGGGAGAGGTTGGCGGCTGGTCGGGGCTGGAGCAGCGGCTGGCGGCGGTCAGCCCGCAACTGGCGGAAACGATGCTGCACATCGGCGCCACCAAGGAAGCCGGCGTGCCCGCCGTGCTCGTGCTCTTTGGCTGGACCGTCTCGTTGACGGCCTACGTGGTGGTGAATCACTCCCAGGCGATGCGGCTGCTGGCGGCGCGGTCGGTGTGGGACATGCGGATCGCGGCGGCGGTGGCGAGCGTGCTGCTGGCGGTAGTGATGTGGTTCAACATCACGCTGGGGATTATGGCGCGGGCTGTCTACCCGGAGCTGACGGCGGTGGACGAAGCCTTTCCGCGGCTGGTGCGCGACTACATGGCGCCGGGGCTGATCGGCTTGGTCGTGGCGGGCGTGCTGGCGGGCGGCATCTCGACGTATGACTCGATTACCTCGTCGCTGGCGGCCGTGTTTACGCGCGATCTCTACGGCCGCTTCTTCCGCAAGGACGCCGGCGAGGCGGAGACTTTGCGGGTGTCGCGCTGGGCGACGATGGTGTTGCTGGCGCTGTCATTTGGCTACATTCCGTTTTTTGGCGAAGGCATGGTGTCGTTCTACCTGCGGCTGACGAGCGTGTTTGTGATGCCGCTGTTCGCGGTCTACATGATGGGCGCGTTGACGCGGGTGCATCGGCGCTCGGGCCTGGTTGGGTTGATGGTGGGCGCGCTGTATGGGCTGAGCTCGTTTGTGGGCTCGGCGCAGGGCTGGGCTCTGCCGGTTTGGTGGACGAACACCTGGTGGGCTTATCTCTGGAGCGTGACGCTGCCGTCGGCGGCGATGCTGGCCTACAGCGCGGTTTGGGGCTGGGCGGATAGGCAGCCGGCGCCGGCGCCGGAGGTGGAGGTGCACTTGGCGCTGTGGGCGCAACCGGCGGTCTGGGCGGTGGGGTTCTTTGGGGTGATTACGGCGTTGGTCGTAATGCTGTGGTGAGGGGATTGTGGCGCACGGCTGCGCCGTGCACGCGAAGCTGCGCCTCGCGAAGTTACTCCTCGGGCCCAAGGCCCGCGTGCACGGCTCAGCCGTGCGCCACACAGGCCTGGAGCTCGCCGGGCAGCAGCGCCGCATAAATCGTCGAATGCACCGGGACCGCCACGCCGGACTCCGCCGCGAACCGCACGACCACGCCGGTCTGATACTCCAGCTCCGACGGGCGGCCCGCCATGATGTCGCGCTGCATCGACGCCGTGGCCTCGGTGGGCAGCTTGTCAATCCTTAGCAGCACATCGGACGGCAGGCTCGGGTCGAGCTCGATTCCGCGGGCGTGCGCCAATCGGACGATCTCTTCGACGGCCGCCCGCAACAGCTCGCGGCTCTGGGGAACGGCGCGCAGCACGCCCGCCGGCTGCCGAGCGACCGAGCCGACCGCGCCCAGCGGCTCCACGTAGAGCAGCTTCTGCCACATGGCCGCCTGAATACTCGGCGGAACCACCGTTTCCATGCCCTCGGCCGCGGCGAAGGCTTCCCGGATGCGCTCCACGCGCTCGGAACGGCTGCCGTCGAGCTCGCCGATCTCGACGATCGGGGACAAGCCGCCGTGCTCGATCACAGCCGGAGCGCTCAAGGACACAAAAATCTTGCACAACCCGCCCAGCACGGCGTCCGGCCGCCCCAACGCGTCGGCGATCAGGCTCGGCGCCTCCAGGCCGTTCTGCAATGGGATAACGACGGTTCCCGGCCCCACCAGAGGAGCGGCGAGGACGGCGGCGGCCTTGGCCTGCGGGGCTTTCACGGCCACCAGTACCACGTCGGCGGACGCCTGCCCGGCGGGATCTTCGACGGCGTTCGGTTGCGGGATCGCAAAATCCCCGGCGACGCTGCGGACTTGCAGGCCGGCGGATCGCAACGCCCGCAGCGTCTCTCCACGAGCCACAAAGAGGACGTCGTGGCCGGCTTGGGCCAGCCTTCCTCCAAAATAACCGCCGACGGCGCCGGCGCCGATCACTGCAATCCGCATGGGGCCTATTCTCGCAGGAGCCGTTCGCTTGCGGAGACATCCTCAGGGTTGTTCCGCGTCAGGGTCGACCGCAAACAGTAATCCTTTGGGAGTACGGACCCCGTTGATCTCCACGTTGACAACCACGTCCGGCCCGGTGAGATCGGTCGGCAGCAGCAGGTTGACCTGGTACAGGCCGGCGAAACCGGGCGCGGCGCCGACGTACAGCACGCGCTCCGGCGCCACGGCGGCGTCGTTGAGAATCACGCGCGCGGGTAGGACCAACGACGCGGCCCGGTGCGCGATCTGGCCGCTGTCAAACGGAAAGACCATCGCGCCGAAGCCGGACCCGAACAGGACGACCAGCTCGCCTGCCACGGCCGGCCGCAGGCCTTCGCCTCGTCCCACCAAACTGAAGTCCTGGTGCGTGACGACGGGAAACAGCCCTGGCGCCGCCGGTCCCACGCGCAGCGGGAAGGCCGGGCTCGCCTCGTTGTTGTGGACCACCCTCAGCTCATAAGGCGCACCGCGTGGACGCAGCTCGACCGGAACTTGGCAATTGACCTGGCTGGGCGAGACGTAATAAAGGGGAGCGGCCAGCCCGTTGATTTGGACTTCGACGCCGCCGAGCAATTTGGGGAGCTTTGCGCCGACCAGATCGGCGGCCCCGGCGGCGCGTTCAAACGCAGCAAGGTCCACGCCAAAGATGGCGATAATCGAGCCTGGCGCCGCGGAGACATCCTGGCCGGTCGCGAACCCGGCGGCGTTGACCACGCCGCCCTGCGAGACCTGGGGTCCCCACTTGCGCTCGGCTTCGGCCGCGAACGACGTCGCCGCCGCCGTCACTAGGACGGTCGCCTGGAAGGCGAGCCTGAACACTACTGTTACGGACTCAGCTTATACCTACTGGACGTTGTGGGGTATGGGAAAGCCCCTCTGCCGCTCCGCCCAGGCGTCCCACTCCTCGGCGCGGCGACCGGCGGCCAGCCAAGCGGCGCGGGCTTCGTCGAGCGCGGCGCGGTTGGCGGGAGGCTCGGTCTTGCCGGGGAACTTGGGCCGGAAGCTGACGCCCCGCTGGTAGAATTGCAGCGCCTCATCCGGGCGCCCCTCGGCGAGCGCCAGCCGGGCCCGCTGCAGGTGGAGCTCCAGTTGCGCGCTCGCGTAGGCCACGGCGCCGGCTCGGTCGTCCCCCTTGGGACGGAGCGGCGCGGCGGCGCCCAGCCGCTCGAGCTCTTCGCGCCAGGCCGCGAGATCGCCCTCCGCCGCGGCGGCTTGCGCTGCGATCAGCGACGCGGTCCAACGCCAGACGCGGCGGCGCTCGCCGATCGAGCCGTCGGGATCGCCTCCCCGCGCCGACTCCAGCCGGTCCAGAAAGCACAGCCGCTCCCGGAGCCCTTCGGCCGCCAGCGCGCGCGCCTGCTCTAGCTCGGTCCGATGGCGAATCAACACGCGCGCCGCCAACAGCTCCAGCGGCTCGCGGTAGAAGACTCCGTTGGAGGTCGCTCGGCTCTCCAGGGCCTTGGCGACGGCTTCGCGGGCCGATTCGGGATCTCGGCGCGGCAATCCGGCCAGTGCCTCCAGCCGAGCTCTCCAGGCAAACTCCCGCGCCGGCCAACGCGCAACCCAACCGGCGCTCGCCTCCAGCAGCGCCTCGTGGTAGGCGCCCACGGACTCCGCCGTGACGCCCTGCTTGCCCGGCAGCAGGCGCCGAAACGCGGAGCGCTCGGCCTCGAAGGTTTCGAGCTCGGCCACGGGGTTGGGGTCCTCGGCAATGCACACAATCGCCGCGCACAATAGCCCCGCCAGAGCTGTGGTTTGCAGCGGCATGACGCCCGATCCTAGTATTGCAGCCGTTGCCAAACCGGCAGGCGCTACAATAGGGGGACTCGAGGAGACCCCCATGAAAGGCAACCCCACCATCATCAATCGCTTGAACGAAACGCTGCGCGCCGAGTTCACCGCCATCCACCAGTACTTTATCCATGCGGAGATGCAGGAGAACTGGGGTTACGTCAAGCTCGGAAAGTACGAGAAAAAGCAGTCGATTGGCGAGATGCACCACGCCGAGTGGGTGATTGAGCGCATCCTCTATCTCGACGGCGTGCCCGACATGGGCTCGCTGAATCCGATGAAGGTCGGTCAGGACGTGAAATCCCAACTCGAAAACGACCTTGAGCTTGAGCATGAGGCCGTCGGGCAGCTCAACGCCGCCATCGCCGACGCCGTGGCGGCCGGCGACAACGGTTCACGCGAGCTGTTTGAGAAAATTCTCGTCGACGAAGAAGAACACGTGGATTGGCTGGAAGCGCAGCTCCAGGTCATCAATGACATCGGTCTGGGACTGTACCTGTCTCAGCAGCTCTCCAGCGAGGGCTGAGAGCGCGCGTGGTCATGAGCCCACCGCTCGGCGTCGGCGGCCAAGCCTGTCGGCCGTGCGTCTCCGCCGTGGAGTAGCTCGCGAATCTTGTGGGGCAGGTCGACAATCGTGTCGACCCGTCCCAGGCGGGCTTCCTGTTCCAATCCTTCCAGTAGGCCTCGGTCGACCAGTGTGATGCAACGCTGTTCGGGGAGTTCTTCGCGCACGCGGGCGACGACGTGGCTGCCGCGCACGGTGGCCGTGGAGAGATCGACGACCAGGATGGTCGGCTCCAGCGCGCCGACGGCGGCGACGACCGATTCCGGGTGGGCGACCAGCGACATCGCGTCAAACTCCGGTTCGAGCATGGTGCGAATGCGGTCAAAAACGATGGGATGATCGCTGACTACAAGAACAGTGGGACGGGACATAGTTTTTTGGGGGGCTCCTGCCGTTTTGTGGATGCATGATGAGGGCCAAACGTTGGATTCGTCGCTTTTCTTATTGAAAACCGGGGATTTCGCCCTATTTGGGCGCTAGGCGGGTGTGTAGCGGCATGTCTCGTTTGAAACACGGCTGAGACAGCTTCTGGAACGGCTCAGCGCAGTTTTTCGAAAAAGCGCTTCAGCCGCTCAACGCACTCGACCGCGAGCACGCCTTCGGTGACCTGAATGCGGTGGTGGAGCAGGTCGGAGTCTGCGAGCCGGAATTTGCTGCGCACGGCGCCAAATCGCAAATCGCGAGTGCCGAACACCAGCCGCTTGATGCGGGCGTTAACGGCAGCGCCGGCGCACATCGCGCACGGTTCCATGGTGGCATAGAGCGTGCAGTCGTCCAGCCGCCAGGCGCCCAGTCGCTGGGCGGCGGCGCGGAGTGCGACGATCTCGGCGTGAGCGGTGGGATCGTGCGTCGCGATCGGACGGTTCGCACCTTCGCCTACGATCTCAAGGCCGAGGACGACCACGGCGCCCACGGGCGTCTCACCCTGCTCCGCCGCGGCGTCGGCGAGATCCAAGGCCCGCCGCATGAAGCGCTCGTCGCTATCCAAACCCTCGTTCACACGCCCGCCTTGACCCTCGGCGCCTGGCTGGTCTCGATCAGTATCCCTTCGGGGAGCCTTTCCCGCCACCAGGAGGCCAGCGTGGAACCCGTAATGTTCATCAAGGTGCCGAACACGGCCGGACCCAATGCGGCGGCGCTGCTCTTGAGGACACTCATCGCCAGCCCGACGCCCATGCCGCCGTTCTGCATGCCCACCTCAAACGCGACCGTGCGGCGATCCGTCTCGGGCAACCCCACCACCCCGGCGAGCGCGTACCCGAGCAGGTATCCCGCCATATTGTGAATCAGCGCCGCCACCAGCAGCAGGAACCCAATGCTGAGGAGCTCGTCGCGCGAGTCGGCGGCGATAATCGCGAGGATGAAGCAGATGGCCGACATCGAGACGATGGGCAAAACCTTGTCAAACAGCTCGCGGTTGCCCGCCAGCACAGCGTTGAATACGAATCCGACGGCGATGGTCACCGCCGCCAGGATCAAACTCTGTTCGAGCAATCCTTCCGTCACAGGCCGGCCAGCCAGCGCGCGCCCGGCCACGGTCACCGCGGCCACGCCGCCCACGACTACAGCCGTCAACGGCGCGATCAAGCTGAGGAACTCCCCAATCGGACGCTTGCGCTGCAAGATCTGATTGGCGATCAGGCCGCCGGCGATCGGGATGATCACCATGTTGAGAATGGAGAGCATCATCGTCCAGAAATCGATCTCAATCAGGCGCCCGGCGAGCAGCTTCATGGCCAGCGGCGTCATCACCGGCGCCAGCAGCGTCGAGCAGGCGGTCATCGTCACCGACAACGCCACGTTGCCGCGTGCCAGATAGACCATCACATTCGAAGCCACGCCGCCTGAGCACGAGCCGATCAGAATGATGCCGGCCGCTACCTCGGGCTCAAAGCCAAACCCGTTGGCCACGGCCCAGCCCACTGTCGGCATTACGGTGAATTGCAGGAACATGCCGATGAGCACCGCCTTCGGCATCTTGAGCGCGCCTAGAAAATCGGCCCCGCTCAGACTGGCGCCCATGCCGAACATCACGATCTGAATAAGTAGTGTGCTCAGGTTGCTGAGCTTGTAGCCGCCCCAGGTGTCAAACAGCGCCGGATAGAACATCGCCGCCCCGACTCCGGCCAACACCCAGAACGTAAACGTGAAGACTTGCAGCTTCGGGTTTGTGCCGCAGTAGAGGGCGAACAGCGCCAGCGCGGCCACCAGCCCCGGTTCGGTCAGCGCGCTCACTCCGGCCGCCCAGCCGCCGAAAAAGGCCGCCAACCCGATGACGCTGAGCGCCAAAAGCAGATTGTTTCCGTTCGATTCGCGAGAAGAGCTGCGCCCCATAGTCTCCCTGATGAGCCACGCGGCTCGAACGGGCGATCGTAGCACAACGGATGTCTAGCGGTTAAGATATCGGCAAGTGAAACATCTTGCCCTGCTTGTGTTTCTGATTTGTCTGCTGCCGCTGGGCTGCGGACGCAAGCCAAAGGTCAAGTTGCCGGCGCCGACGCCGGCCAGGGTCGGCGCCGTCGAGCGCGGCTCGGCAAGCTGGTACGGCGATCCCTACCACGGGCGGCGCACCAGCAACGGCGAAATTTACGATATGAACGCCCTCACCGCCGCGCATTTGTCGTTGCCGTTTGACACCATCGTGCGGGTGCGCAACTTGTCCAACGACCGCAGCGTCGAGGTTCGCATCAATGATCGCGGGCCGTTTGTGAAGGGGCGCTTGATTGACCTCTCGCGCCGCGCGGCGGAACAACTGGAGATGATCGGCCCCGGCACAACGCTGGTTGAAGTGAAGGTGGTGGCGACCCCGGAGATGGCTCGCGCCCGCGTCCCCGCCAGGCCGGTCCACGACCCCGCCGCCGTCCCGTGCCTCGCGGCCGGGTCGCATGGGGTCCAGGTTGGCTCCTTCGACGACAGGGCGAACGCCGAGAGCTTCGCGGCGCGGCTACGGCCGGCTTACCCGGCGGTTGTGCTCAGTGGCGAAGCCCGAGGCCGAGCCGTACATCGGGTCACGGTCGGCGGCGATCTAACGCGCTTTCAGGCGGAGAATCTGCTCGACGAGCTCCGCACCCAACGCTTCGACGGCTTCGTCACCGAGATCGCGGAATCCGTCTGCGCCGGCGGCTGAAAGGGGACGCTCGCCGTCTGTGGGATGCTCGGATGTTTTCACACAATTTTTAGGGCAATGCCTCGTCAATACATGGAAATTTGGTAATAATTATAGATATATCCTTGGTACTCGATGTACTAAGAGTACTGAGGCGACAAGAGATAGCCATGAAGACTCACCAGCAAGCCCAACTGGGACGAGACACCTTCGGCATGGTCGGGAGCTCGCCTGCAATGCAGGCGCTGCGCGAAAAAATACACAAGCTTTCCGAGGATGAATCGCCGATTCTAATCACGGGAGAGAGCGGCGTGGGCAAGGAGCTCGTCGCTCGCGCGCTGCACGGCGCCGGCAGCCTGCGCGACAAGGTTTTCCTGCCCGTGGACGCCGCTTCGCTGGTGGGCTCGCTGATGGAGAGCGAGTTGTTCGGCTACCAAAAGGGGGCGTTTACGGGGGCGACCGAGCCCAAGCAGGGCCTGGTGCGGGCGGCCGACGGAGGCACGCTCTTTTTGGACGAGATCGGCGAGCTTCCGGTGGACGTGCAGGCCAAGCTTTTGCGGCTGCTGCAAGAAGGCGAGATGCGACCGATCGGCGGCGTCAAGCCGGTCAAGGTGAAAGTGCGGATCCTGGCGGCGACTAACCGCGACCTTGAAGCCGAGGTGAAGGCGCACCGATTTCGCAAAGATCTGTACTACCGCCTGAACGTAATTGCGCTGCGAATTCCGCCGCTACGCGAGCGAATTGAGGATATTCGAGCGCTCGTAAATCTCTTCATCCGGCGCTACGCCGTCCATGACGTGATCATCTCCGACGGAGTCATGGAAGTGTTGGAGGCGTACGACTGGCCCGGCAATGTGCGCGAGCTCGAGAATACCGTCCGCCGGCTGGTGGCGCTGAAGTCCAACCCGTTGGTGCGGTTTGAAGACCTACCCTCGCCGCTGCTCAACGCAGCCGAGGCCCGCCGTCCTTGGCCCGAAGAGATGCTGCCGCTCGCCGAGGTTGAGCGTCGCCACATTCTGCGGGTGATGGAGTTTACCAAGGGCGACGTCACGACCGCGGCGCAAGTGCTCGGCGTGGGTCGCACGACGCTGTACAGACGCCTGAAGGAGTACCGCGCGCTGGAGGATTTCGATCCGTCCGATTGGGGAGGACGAGAGCCGGTCGACGAGCCGCGGCACGGCTGGGCGCACTGACGCCACGCCCTTGTGCGATCCGCGGTCGGAAGCGTATACTCCGGGCGCCGGTCCGTCCGGCCCACGGAGATACGAATGAACCGTTCCGCCACCCTCGCCGCAGCCGCTGTCCTTGCAACGCTCGCAGCCACCCCCTTGCTCGGCCAGATTCGCGGGCTCCATACCCGTGACGCCACGCGTTTGAGCGAAGTGCAGCTTGCGGCGCAGCTCAGCCGCAGCGACGTTATCTTCATCCCGGTCGGCGCCGTCGAAGCCAACGGCTTGCTGCCCAGCAACCGCGACTACACCTCGGCGCTGGGGTGGGCCATGGCCATGGCGGAGGAAACCGGCGGGCTCTACATGCCCGGTCTGGCGCACTCCTTCCCCGGCACGACCGTGGTGGGGGCCTCGACGATCTACATGTCGCCGTCCCAGGGGCTGGCTCATCTCAAGACGCTGGCGCGGTCGTTGTTGCGACAGGGCTTTCGGCGGCAGGTCTGGGTCTCCATCAGCCACGGCCCGGCGGCGCTGACGGCGGGAACGCTGGCGCGCCAATTTTTTGAGGAGGAGCGCGTGCCGATCCTCTACATCGACATCGACCGCCACCTGCCCAAGATCAACGTTGGCCCCGAGGACCGCTCGCGCATCGTCTTCGGCGCGCATGGCATCGCGGGGCGCCTGGAGGATATGCCGGTCCAGGGCGACTACGGCCCCGGCGTAGGCGAGCCGCCGGCCGATCTGCCGAAAAACGAAGGCCTGAGCCGGCTTTCCGAGCTCGGCTTTTCCGGCAGTATGACGTTGGGGTCCTGGGTGGCCGACGCCATGGCGCACGGCGGCTCGGGGAACCTGCCCAAGGACCCCGCCGAGCGAGAGGAGTGGGGACGGCGGGGGCGCTACCAGGTGGAGGCGATCGTGAAGAAGATGCGCCTGCCGGAGGCGATGGAAGCGTTGCGGCAGCATGACGAGTACACCCAGAAGGTGATCATTCCCAAATTCAAAGACCGCTTGCCGCCGCCTCGGGATTCCTACTGACTCGTAGCGCAGGCGCCCACGCCCGCCGCCTCGACCCCAAGGTCGAGGAACTTGGGTCTAATGCTTCTCCCGCAACCAATCCGCCACGAAGTCCGACGCCAGATACAGTAGACAATCCTCCGGCGGCTTGCGGCGGGACCAGACGGCTGTTTTGCGCCCTCGCCACACGATCGCCGCCGGCCGCTGGGAAACATCGATCAGCTCCGTCCAAACGCGGACCTTGAGCGCCTGCTTGCGGCCTTGATAGAAGAGCTCAGTCCGCCCCCTGACCAGAAAGTCGAAGCCCGCCGCGCGGGTTGCGGCGACGCCCGCGGGCGTCGGCTCAAAGGGAACCGTCACCTCAGTCGCCATCAGCCAGGCGCCCAGCGCGTCGCGCAGGTGCGGGGCAAAGTCCGGCGGGATAGGCTCGCCTGACTGCTCGGATTCGAACGGCAAAATCAGGATGCGCTTCTGGTCCATGTCGGCAAGGTCGCCTGCATGCAGCACCAGGGTTTCAATCTTGGGATCGGAGCCCTGAAAGAATTGAGCGCCCGCCGGAGCGGCCACAAGCAGCAAAAACAGCAATCGCATCCTGCGCGATGGATCGGCGGAATCGGCCTTTGGGTCCAGTTAGAAAGCCGCCTCGCGGTCCTTCGAGCTCAGCACTTCGCGCACGGAGTAGATCGTGCGGCCCTGGCTCTCAAAATAGGTGCGCATCAACACCTCGCCGATCAGCCCGGTGCAAAACATCTGCACCCCGCCCAGCAGCAGCACCGCCGAGGCGATTAACAGCGGCCCGTGCTCCACCATGATGTGGACGCCGCGCAACTTCTGCGCCAACAGGAAGGCCAATCCCAGCGACCCCGTTCCGCCCAGCACGAGCCCGATCGAGCCGAACAGGTGCATCGGCCGCGTCATGTATTTCAGCAGAAACCGCAGCGTGATCAAGTCGAACAGCACCCGCAGCGTGCGGCCCAGCCCGTAGTGCGATTTGCCCGCCTTGCGCGGCAGGTTCTGGATGGGAACCTCGGCGATCAAGGCGCCGTCGATGCTCGCCAGCACCGGGATAAAGCGATGCAGCTCGCCGTAGAGCCGAACCGAATGCAGCACCTCGGCGCGGTAAGCCTTGAAGGTGGTGCCGAAGTCGTGGAGGTCGATGCCTGAAGCCTTGGCCATCAGCCAGTTGGCGACGCGCGACGGCAGCTTTCGAGTGAGCCAGTTGTCGATGCGCTCCTGTCGCCAGCCGCTGGCCACGTCGTAGCCTTCGTCAATCTTGGCCAGCAGCGCCGGAATGTCCTCGGGCGCGTGCTGCAAGTCGCCGTCCATGGCGATGACGATATCGCCCTCGGAGATCTCAAACCCGGCCGCCAACGCCGCCGTCTGGCCAAAATTGCGGCGCAGCAGCACCGCTTGCAGCCGCTTGTCGTGCTCGACCAGGTTTGCCAGCAGCTCGCGGCTGGAGTCGGTCGAGCAGTCGTCCACGAAGATCACTTCGTAGTCATCGCCAATCGCCTCCAGCACGGACGTCAGGCGGTCATAGAGCGGCAGCAGGTGGCTCTCTTCGTTGTGGACGGGAATGACGACGGAGACGATGCGGTCGGACATCAGCGCGCTCGTCGTGATGATAACAAGCCCCGCCGCTCAAGCTTTGAAGATCTTCTTCAACCGGTCGACCACGATCTCCTCTTCGCCCGGCTCATTCATAAAGCAGCACAGCACGATGTGGTGACCGTAGCCGCCCGCGACCGCGATACGCGGATCGCCGTCCATGAGCCGCGCCTCGACCTGCTTCTTGGTCAGGCCCAGCTTGGTCTCGTCCCACGAAACGCCGACGCGATGCATCTTGCGAATCAGCTCCGAAGGCAGCTTTTCCGTGCGGACGCCCTTGATCTTGCTCAAGCTCTTGACGAAGTAGTCGGCCTGCTTCTCGTTCTGGCGGTTGATGGCGGCGAAGTCGAGCTTGGCGTACTTTTCGCAGGCGGTCCACAGCGCGACCATGTCTTCGCGGCCGACCTTCATGGGACGGCCCTGGGAGTCGGAATGCGGGTTGGTGTTGAGCGCGGCCTTGCGGACCAAATCCTTGCGACCGGCGAGAATCCCCGCCGATTGCGGTCCGCGCATGTGCTTGCCGCCGGACATGCAGAGCAGGTCGATGCCGGTGGCGGCGATCTTGGGGATGTTGTCCCAAGGCGGCAGGCAGTTGGCGCAGTCGGCCAGGATGGGCACGCCCTTGGGCTTGGCGATGGCGACCATTTCAGGCAGCCGCACCCAGTCGCCCCACTCGCGGTCGTCGTTGTTACCCGGCAGGCAGTAGATCATCGCCGTCCGGTCGTTGATGGCGTTGCGCAGCGCGTCGGCGGTTTCGACCTCGACAATCTTCACGCCGGCGCCGCGCACGGCGTGGTCATAAGAGATGCGGTGCACCTTCTGGATGATGACCTCGTTCTTCATTCCCGTGAGGTCAGGGACCTGACGGATGTGCTTGGGGTTGTCGCCGGCGACGCAGGCGTATGTGCCGATCGCGATCGCCCCGGCGGCGCCGGTGGAAACCATGGCGGCCTCGGTGTTGCAGAGCTTGGCCAACCGCTCCCCGATCGCCTCTTGGAGCTCCTCCAGGACGATAAACTCGCGGGCGGCCTCGGCTTGGGCTTCAAAGCACTCCTGCCACTGCTTGGAGGCGCCCAGCGTGGTCATCGTGCCCTTGAAGTTGACGACGGGCCGCAGGCCCAGCCGGTCATAGACCGTCGGTTTGGACGGCGCGGCGGGCGCCAGGGCGGGGAAGAGCCCCGACACGGAGGCCAGCCAGCCGCCTTGCAACCAGCTTCGACGAGAGGTCAGCATGTCGGGGAGTTTAACATGGAGACTATCGATTCGCGATTAGCCGCCGCGAACCGCGCTCGGCGTCGCTGGGAACGGCGTCTCGGCCGGTGGTAACATCCTCGATTGCGGCGCGATCTCGTTCTGCTGGTTCTGATTGTCCTGGCCGTCCGGCTGCCGTTCGTGGGCCAGCCGGTGCAGGGCGACGACGTCTACTACCTCCTCATCGCGGAAAACGCTCGGGTTGACCCGGCCCACGCGATGCAGTTCGGCTTCCGGCTCCAGGGCGAGACGGTCTGGGCGGCCGGGCATACGCGACCGCCGGGCAACGCCTATCTTCTCGCTGGTTTGGTGACCGCTCTGGGCGGCGTGGGGGAAGTCCCGCTGTATTTGGCGTACACCGGCTTTTCGTTGCTGGCCGTGGTCGCCATGTACTTCCTGGCCAGACGATTTACGGACAGGGCCTTCGAATCTTCGCTGATCTTTACGGCTGTGCCGGCGCTCGTGGTCAATGGCGGCAAGCTGGAATCGGATGTTCCGATGCTGGCGCTGTGGGTGTTGGGCGCGGCGTGCTTTGTGTACCGGCGCTACGGGGCGGCGGGTGTTTCGCTGGCGTTGGCGGCCGCGTTTGGCTATCAGCTCGTCTTTTGTCTGCCGATCCTGGCGCTGTGGGTTTGGCGTGAGGATCGTATCTCGAAATCGGCTTGGGCGGCCCTGGCGGCGGGGCCTTTGTTGCTGCTGGGTTGGCAGGCGGCCGAGCGGATCAGCGCCGGGGCCGCTCCCGCCCAGGCGCTCGCCGGGTACGCCGATAGCTACGGCCTGCTGGCCCTGGAGCGCAAATGGCGGAGCTTTTTGGCCTTACAGTCGCACCTGGGTTGGATGGCCTCGCCTTTAGTCGTGATTTCTTGGCTGCGGGAAAAGAAGATTGCGCTGGCCGCCGGGCTGCTGATCGCCGTCGGGGAGGCCTTCTCGCTGCAGGGCTACAGCGCTCCGGAGCTGTTGCTGTTCGTTCTCTCGGCGGGGTTGGGTCTGGCACTGCTGTTCGCCGCGATTGGCGAAGCCGTGCGCCGACGGTCCTGGCCCGCCGCGTGGCTCGTGCTGTTCTTCCTGGCGGCTGTGGGGCTGTTCTATGCGGGCTCGGCGCGCTATCTGTTGCCGCTCGCTCCTGCCGTGGCCCTTCTGTTGGTCGACCGCCTGCCGTCCCGGCCGGTCTTTGCGGCGGCTCTGGCGCTGCATTTCGTCCTGGGGCTGGCCCTGGCTGAGTCGGAGCGCCGATACGCGGACGGCTACCGCGTGTTCGCGGAAAAGCTGGAGCCGCTGGCCGGCTCGGCCCGCATTTGGTCCAACGCCGAGTGGGGTTTGCGTCACTACCTTGGGCGCATCGGCGGCGAGCCGCTGTTGCGCGACCAGTCCGTGCCGGCCGGAGCGATCGTGGTGGAGAGCGACCTCGCCGGCCACATCAACTACGGCGTGGAGGGCTCGCGGCAGGAGCTGCTGCGCGTGGAAACCGGCTCGGGCTTCATCCCGCTCAGGACCATCGGGCGCGGCTCCAACACGGGGTATTCGTCGAGTGAATTCGGCGTGCTGCCGTTCGGCTTGGGCGTCGGGACAATCGATACGGTCACGGCCTGGCTGGTCGGCCGGCCCGACCCGACGCTGTCGTATGTCCGCCTCGGCGATCCTGCGACGGATTCGCATTTACTGGCCGGCTTCTACCCCTCCGACGGTGCGGACTGGCGCTGGATGGGACCGCGCGGCGCGGCCGTGCTGATCGCTCCGGCCGGAGCCGAGCGGTTTGAGCTCAATTTCCACATCCCTGAACAGGCCCCTGCCCGGCAGGTGCGGGTGGAGATTGACGGGGTACAAGCGGCAGCCGAGACGTATGCCGAGACCGGCGGCCACTTGCTGACCTTCCCTCTACGACTGAGAGAAGGGCCTGCCCGGATCGTGATCCAGGCGAGCCCCTCGTATTCGCCGCCGGGCGACGGCCGCGAGCTCGCGATCGTCGTCAATGGCTTTGGCTTTCGTTGAAGAAACCCCGGGCTGAAGCCCCGGCTGAGGGGCTGTAAGAAAATCCAGCGATCTGCGCAGCGGGAGCGTATTCAAGCCCGTAGGGCGGCATTCTGATAGCCCGGGCCGTGAGGGCCGGGTTGGCACTCTTCCAGTTCCGGGCTCCGCCTTCCCCATTTTTTTGCAGCCCTGACGCCTGGGGCTCGGTTGCTCTCGCTCACGGCTCCGCGGAATGACGGGCCACGCCCTCGCCGTATGCGAACTTGACGGCGAAGCCGCGCACGTCGCGCTCGGCGTCGGCAGCGCCACGCTCGCCTGCAACCGTTGAGAACCGCGCGATCAGCGGCGTCTGCTTACCGACATTGGAGAACATGGCGGCGCGGGTGTAGCGCGTGGTGTCGCTGGTCACGGGGAACGTCCCGTTGGAGTGCGGACGTTAGTCGAGACCACGAAAGAAGGAACAGGTTGCGGTTGGCTG
>CAYOPA010000062.1:0-16744 GCA_964405625.1 uncultured Bryobacterales bacterium | reverse complement strand
GGGCAGCAGGTCCTTCATCGAGCTGATCTTCTTCTCGTGGATCAGGATCGAGGGGTTGTCGAGCACAACCTGCATCGACTCCTGGTCGGTCACGAAGTAGGGCGACAGGTAACCGCGGTCAAACTGCATGCCCTCGACGACGCTGAGCTCGGTCTCCATGCTCTTGCCTTCCTCGACCGTGATGACGCCGTCCTTGCCGACTTTCTCCATCGCCTCGGCGATGATCACGCCGATGGAGGCGTCGTTGTTCGCCGAGATCGAAGCGACCTGCGAAACAGCGTTGCCTTCAACCGGCTTGGCGAGCGTATGGATCTGCTCGATGACCTTGGCAATGGCCTTGTCGATGCCGCGCTTGATGGCCATCGGGTTCGAGCCCGCCGCCACCGACTTGACGCCGTCGCGGAAGATCGCCTGCGCCAGAACGGTCGCAGTGGTGGTGCCGTCGCCGGCAACGTCGGAGGTCTTCGAGGCCACTTCGCGCACCATCTGCGCGCCCAGGTTCTCAAGCTTGTCTTCGAGCTCGATCTCCTTGGCCACGGTGACGCCGTCCTTGGTCACGGTCGGGCCGCCGAACTTCTTCTCAAGCACGACGTTGCGGCCCTTGGGGCCCAAAGTCACCTTGACGGTGTCGGCGAGCTTGTTGACGCCCGCCAGGATCGCCTGACGCGAATCTTCGCCGAAGATAATCTTTTTTGCTGACATGATGTTTTCGTTCTCCTAGGTTCCGAGCCGCGTGGTCAATTCCACCGCTCAGGCGGCCTTCTGCGAGGCCGCGCCCTCGATCACGGCCAACACTTCGTCCTCGGTCAGGATGACGACTTCCTTGCCGTCCACCTTGATTTCCGTGCCGGCGTACTTGCCGATCAGAATGCGGTCGCCGACCTTGACGTCCATCGCCAGGCGCTTACCGTCGTCATCGAGCTTGCCGGGGCCTACCGCGATGACGGTCGCCTCCTGCGGCTTCTCTTTCGCTGAGTCCGGGATGATGATTCCACCGGTAGATTTCTGTTCGCCGACTTCGCCTCTTTCGACGACGATTCGATTGTGTAGGGGTCGCAGAGCCATTTCTTGGATTTACCTCCGTAGCGGGCCCCGACGCGGTTTCGTCTGCTGACGATGCGCCCCGTCCGGGCCTGGGAAAACTTAAGGGTTGTAGAGAATTCGTTCGAGCCCGGTCGTCCGCCATCTAGCGGGGCGCCGAACCTCCCCATAGTTATAGCACGCTTATGTGACTGCATGTCAAGGAAAAAATATGAGTAAACAACGCTAAGATCCATGAGCGCGCCAGCCCTGCCGCGCGTGCCATTCGCAGCGGCGACCTCTGCGTCTCCAAGGACCGCTGGGCGATCGATATGAGCTGGATTGAATTACCCCTGGGACGGCCCCGTCGCGCCGGGTCCGGCCCGTGACGCAGGCCACGCTTGCTTGGTCCGCGCAGCCGCTTTTCCGCCGATGGGCTTCAAAGCCTCGATTCGACGATCCGAAGGCGGTATCGTACGCAGTGGGTGCGGAAGCCTTCCATGGACGCCCATTCGCAGAGCAACGTCTGGCAGTCTGGTCTGTCCTGGCGCCTTCGGCGGGCGCAGCCGGAGTTGTCGACGGCCAACGTGCGCCGGCCAGGAAACGCGGACGCCCACGGTCCCGTCAGTTGGCTTGCGCTGCACGGGCTTCGGCAACGCGCCGCCGAGGCCTGCGGGTTGCCTGCCGGGGGGATCCATCTGACCGCCGCGACGCCGGACCCGCGGCGTACGGTCGGCGAAGGATGACGCAAATCTAGGTAGAAAGACTTATACGGGCCAGTTTGCCGTTCCCGCCAGGAATGGCCCCCGACGCGCCCCAGTCCAAGTCGCAAGGAGTAACGCATGCTGAGGGTGGAACGCAACGGAAAGCGGTTGGTCGCATTTGAGAGCCTGCGCCCGCGGCCGATCGCGGAGCTTTATGATCTGACGGACTTCATCGTCAACTCCCCCAGGGAATTTTTTGGGGAGATCGGCGAGGATCTGTTTGTGGTGGGTGTTAACGTCCCGGTCGCCCCCAAAGCAACGCCGGTGGACTTGTTGGCGATCGACCCTAGCGGCGCCGCGGTGGCGACCGCGATCGAGACGTCGGCGGACGAGTCGCCGCTGTCTCGCGCGATTACGGCCGCCGGCCGGATCGCCTCGTGGTCGCCGGAAGATTTCTGGAAGCGGCTCGGCGCGGCGAAAGCCGAGGAACTCAACAGATTCCTGGGACCGAATGTCGGAAAGCTCAACCATCGCCAAAGGGTTTTCGTGATCGGCGAAACAGCGGATGAAGGGCTGCTCTCGGTGGCCTCGTGGCTGCGGCGGCGTGGCGTGGACATCGTGGCCGTGCGAACGGCCTTCGGCGTCGACCCTATGACCGGAGCGGAATACCTGCGCTGCATCCGCGCCGAGCCAAAATCGGACGCGGACCCGGCGCCCGAGGCGGCCGATCCCCAGCCGAACCCGACCGCCAAAACGGCTTCGTTGCCGAGCGGGCCTCCGGCGGAACTGGAGGAGAGGCGTGGACAACGGCGCGACACCAGCTTGCAGGCGCAAGCCCTGCGGGTTGAATACGTCGGCCGCCGCATGAGCGCGGCGCTGGCCGACTATTCCGTGGGCGGCGTCGGTCTGTACATGCACAGCCCGCTCCCCAATGGCGCTCGGATTGCCGTGCAGGGTGAGTTGGACGGCCCCGCCGGCGAGGTAACGGTCGACGCCGTCGGCCGCGTCCGGCACTGCCGTTTTGGAGACACGGCCTTCCGGCTGGGCGTCGCGTTTGACGAGCGGCAGTGAGCTTTCCAAGGAACGCGGAGAGAAAGCCGACGCCGCGGGTCTCGTCACAGCCGAAAGCTGATGTCCGCCGCGGGCGCTGAGTGCGTCAGCGCCCCCACCGAGACGAAGTCGGCGCCGGTCTCCGCGTAAGCCCGCACTGTCTCCAGCGTGATCCCGCCGGAAATTTCCGTGGTGGCCAACCCGCGCGCGATCTCGACAGCCCGGCGGGCGTCATCCACGGAAAAATTGTCCAGCAGCAGCCGCTCGGCCCCGGCGTCGAGAGCCTCCCGCAGCTCATCGAACGTGCGCACCTCAATCTCCACCGGCAGCCCGCTGTCGGCGCAGCGCTCCAGCGCCGCGCGCACCCCGCCGGCGGCGGTGATGTGGTTGTTCTTAATGAGAATCGCGTCGAAAAGCCCGACCCGGTGGTTGTGGCAGCCTCCGGCGAGCACCGCCAGTTTTTCGAGCCGCCGCAGCCCCGGCGTTGTCTTGCGCGTGTCGAGCACCCGGCAGCCCGTCCCCTCTACGGCCCTCGCAAAGCGCCGCGCCATGGTGGCTACGCCGCTGGTGCGTTGCAGAAAATTCAGCGCCGAGCGCTCCAGCGTCAACAGGCTTCGGGCCGATCCCCGCACGCGGGCGAAGATCGTCTCGGCCGGGAGCTCGTCGCCGTCAGCGGCCTCCAGGGTTACGTCCTCCGCGCCGTAGAGGATCCCCAACAACGGCAAGCCCGCCAGGACCAGCGGCTCCCGGGTCAGAAAATACCCTTCGCCGCGTTGGTCCGCCGGCACGCAGGCCTTGGTGGTCGCATCGCCAGAGCCGACGTCCTCAGCCAGCGCCCGCTCCACGGCCGCCAAGATCTCGGGATGCTCCCAACCACTGCTCACTGGTCACTGCTCACTGCTCACAGCCCCACAAGCGTCTCGCCGATCCTTTTGATCTGCGACTCGTATTCCGCCAGTTTCTCTTGGATCGAAGCCACTACCTGTTCGGGCGCCTTCGCCAAAAAGGCCTCGTTCGAGAGCTGCCGCCGCGAGCCGTCGCGCGCTTTCTCCAACTGCTTGAGCTGCTTTTCGAGCTTGCCGCGCAGAGCCTTCTTCTGCTCCTCCGGCAGCTCCACGGCCAAGTCGAAGTCCGCCGAATGCGCCATGGCCCGGCCTTCGGGCGCGTGCCCTTCCACCGCCGCCAGCCGCACGCCGCAGAGCCGGTTCAGGCCCTCGGCCTGCGCCGCCGCGAGCGCCCGCACCTCGGCGTCGGGGGAGTAGAGCGTGCCGCTCAGCGGCTCCTTGGGCGGAATGTTCATCTCGGCGCGCATGTTGCGCACGCCGGAGATCACATCCTGCAAAACAGCCACTTGGCGCTCGGCCTCGACATCGCGCCGCCCGGCTTTGGGCTGCGGATAGCTCGCCAACGCCAGCGACTTCGGACGCCCCGCGGTGTTCACCGCCAGCCGTTGCCACAGCTCCTCGGTGATGAACGGCGTCACCGGATGCAGCAGCCGCAGGGCCCGCTCCATCGCCGCCAGCATGTTCTTCCAGCCGTAGGTCAGCCCGGTGTTCTCGCCGAATTCCAGCTTCTTGAGCTCGATGTACCAGTCGCAGAGATCCTTCCAGAAGAACTGGTAGAGCGCGTTCGCCGCCTCGTGATAGCGGAAACGCTCGATGTGCTGGTTGGCGAGCTCGGAGACCTCGTCCAACCGCGAAAAGATCCAGCGGTCGGCCAGCGCGACCTCGCCTGTTTGCTCGTTGGGCAGGGGCTCAAATTCGTCCAGGTTCTCCGGCGTCCAGGGCTCCGCCCCGGCTCGCTCCAGGCTCATGAAGACGAAGCGAACCGCGTTCCAAACCTTGTTCGCAAAAGTCGCATACCCGGCGATGCGCTCCTCGCTCAGCACCACGTCCGAGCCCTGCCCGGCCGAGGCCACCAGCGCGAAGCGAACCGCGTCGGTGCCGTACTTCTCCGTCATCTCCAGGGGGTTGATCACGTTCCCCTTGGTTTTTGACATTTTCTGCTTGTCGGCGTCGCGCACCAGCCCGTGGATCAGCACCTGGCGAAACGGAACCTCGTTCGTCATGGCGAGGCCCAACATCGTCATGCGGGCGACCCAGAAGAACAGGATGTCGAAGCCGGTAATCAGCAGCGAAGTCGGATAGAACGTCTTCAGGTCGATGGTCTGATCGGGCCAGCCCATCGTCGAAAACGGCCACAGCCCGGAGCTGAACCAGGTGTCGAGGACGTCGTCGTCTTGGGTGAGCTTCCCCGAGCCGCACTGCGTGCAAGCCGTCGGGTCCTCGCGCAGAACCATCACCTCGCCGCAGTCGCCGCAGTAGAACGCCGGGATGCGGTGCCCCCACCAGAGCTGCCGGCTGACGCACCAATCGCGGATGTTGGTCATCCACTCGAAGAAGTTGCGCTCCCACTGCTCCGGCGAAACTTTCATCTCGCCCGACCGCACGGCTTCGAGCGAGCGGTCCGCCAAGCCCTTGGTCTTGACGAACCATTGCGTGGAGACGCGCGGCTCGACCACCTCCTTCGAGCGTTGGCTGCGGCCGACGTTGTTGACGTAGTCCTCAATCTTCTCGATCAGGCCTTCGTCTTGGAGCCGCGCCACGATCGCCTTGCGCGCCTCGTAGCGGTCCATGCCGGCGTATTGGCCGCCGTTCTCGTTGACCTTGGCCTCCTCGTCGAGGACGGTGATGATCTCCAGGTTATGGCGCTTGCCGGCGGCGAAGTCGTTGGGATCGTGCCCGGGTGTGATCTTCACGATGCCGGTGCCGAACTCGGGGTCCACGAACTCGTCGCGGATGACGGGCAGCTCGCGGCCGACGAGCGGCAGCAGCACCTTCGCGTCCCACAGATGCTTGTAGCGCTCGTCGGCCGGGTGGACGGCGACGGCGGTGTCGCCCAGCATCGTCTCCGGGCGCGTGGTGGCGACCACGATGTGCTCGTCGGAGCCGACCACCGGGTAGCGGATGTGCCACAGGTGGCCCTGCTGCTGGGAGTATTCGACCTCCAGGTCCGACAGCGCGGTGAGCGTGCCGGGGTCCCAGTTAATCATGTACTCGCCGCGGTAGACGAGACCCATCTCATGCAGCCGGACGAAGGCCTCGCGGACGGCGCGGCTCAGGCCGGGGTCCATGGTGAAGCGCTCGCGCGACCAGTCGCAGCTCGCGCCGATGCGTTTGAACTGACCGACGATCGTGCCGCCGTACTTTTCCTTCCAGGCCCAGACGTGCTCCAGGAATTTCTCGCGGCCGATCTCGCGGCGGTCGATCCCCTGCTCGCGCAGATGGCGCTCGACGAGCATCTGGGTGGCGATGCCGGCGTGGTCGGTGCCGGGCAGCCACAGCACGTTGTCGCCGCGCATCCGGCGCCAGCGCATCGAGATGTCGGTCATGGCGATCTCGAAGCAATGGCCCATGTGCAGCGCGCCGGTCACATTGGGCGGCGGCGCGACCAGGGAAAAGGTCTCGCGATCAGGGTCGGTGGAGGCGGTGAAAAGGCCCTCTTCGACCCACCAGTCGGCCCACTTGGGCTCAAAGAGCCCGGGCTCATAAACTTTCTCAAGCTGCATGGGGATGGGGATAAACCTCAAGGATATCAGCTTGAGCGTCGTCACCCGTTGGTGAGCGATTGGCCTCCCGAACCAGCGGTTCGGGAAGCTCCACGCCTCCCAAACATTCGGCGATGTGGACGACCGAAACCGAACCCCAGACGTAAGTCTGGGGTCAGCCGCGGAGAGGTGGCGCAGTTGCCTACGCCTGCCGCATCGCCCCCCAGGTCGAGGCCATGAAACTCTTGCGTGGGGATCGCAGGGACGTCGTCGATACGCGACGACGCGGCTCGGCTGGGGCAGCGCGCCACGAAGGCCGCGCCACCCGTCGGCCCCAGACTAACGGCTGGGGTTCGGTTTCGGTAGGTCTCCAGACTGGCGGCATACGGGTGGCGGCCCTATGGGCTGCCATGGCGGCGAACTGTCGGACGGATTCGACTTTCTGCCGGCTAGAGCCCGGCGGTGAGCGCTGCTTCCTGCTAAGATTTCCACGCCATGACGCTCTCCCGCCGCGCTTTCCTCGCCTGCCTCGGCGCCTCCGCCGCCTGCTCGAGCCCCGCTCCGGAACCGGCCGCCGCGCGCAAGCCCAACGTCGTGCTGGCGCTGGCCGACGACATGGGCTTCGCCGATGCCGGTTTTCACAACAGCCCCGATTGCCGGACGCCTCGGCTCGACGCCATTGCTCGCGAAGGCGTGCGCTTCGAAGCCGGCTATGTGACGCACCCTTTCTGCAGTCCCAGTCGCGCGGGCCTGCTCACGGGCCGCTATCAGCAGCGCTTCGGCCACGAAAACAACATGGTCGTGCGTATGGACGATCCCGACACCGGCCTGCCCTTGGATGAAAAGACAATCGCCGACCTGCTGGGCGACGCCGGCTACCGCACCGCGCTCATCGGCAAATGGCACCTTGGCGCCCACCCGCGCTTCCATCCCTCCAAGCGCGGATTCCAGCACATGTACGGCTTTGTCGGCGGCGGGCACGACTACTTTGAGCCGGGCTATGTCGGCGCCGAGGACCAACATTTCTATCCCATCGAGCGCAACGGCGTGGTCGTTGCCGAGAAGGAATACTTGACCACCGCTCTCGGCCGCGAGGCGGCCGATTTTGTCAGGCAGTCGGGCGAGCAGCCGTTTTTTCTTTTTCTGTCGTTTAACGCGCCGCACTCGCCCTTGCAGGCGCCGCCGGAGATGCTCGAGAAGTTCGACTCCATTCCCGACGAGCGCCGCCGCGCCTACGCCGCCATGGTCTGGGCCATGGATGAGGCCATCGGCCGGGTGGACGACGCGCTCGCCGAAACCGGCGTCAAGGGCGACACCCTGTTCTTCTTCCTCAACGACAACGGCGGGCCGCGCGGCAACGCCTCCGACAACGCGCCCCTGCGAGGAACCAAGCGCACGGTCTACGAGGGCGGCGTCCGAGTCCCGTTCCTGGCGCGTTGGCCGGGCAAAATCGAGGCGGGCTCAACCTACGGCCAACCGGTCAGCGCCTTCGATGTCCTCCCAACGGCGCTCGCCGCGGCCGGCACGGCCCAACCGTCCGCCCGCCCGCTCGACGGCGTCGACCTGCTGCCCTTCCTCTCCGGCGAGAAGAAGGGCCCGCCGCACGAGCGGCTCTTCTGGCGCTGCTTCGACGGTCACGAGGCGGCAGTCCGCGAGGGCGATTGGAAATGGGTCCGTAGCGGTCCGGCAGCAGCCCCGGAGCTCTTCGACCTCTCCGCCGACTTGAGCGAGACCCGCAACTTGGCGGCCGAGCAGCCCGCGGTCGCCCGCCGCCTGGAGGAAGCCTGGACGGCCTGGAGCGCCTCAATGCGCCCATCGTTGTGGCCCGACCACATCTACCATGTCGGCCAAGGCCGCCCCTGGCCGTAACGCCACCGGACGGCGTTCGCGCTGAGCAAACCGAGCGTTTCTGACGATAATGAAGGATGGATGCCGAGCCATGTGGATTCGACCGCTTCCGCGGGTGACGGTTCGCTCGGCCGCGGCCTTCTGCTGCTGATGGTCTGGTTCGTGGCGGGCGGGCTGGCTTCCGCCGGGGCATTGTATTATTCGGCCCGTCAGATCCGCTTCGATGACAACGCGCGCGATCTGACCGATCGGCTGCTGCGCACCAGCCGAATTATCCATGGCATCTGTGACCGCTCGGCGCTCAATGAGTTCGACAGGGGGCGTCTGCCTGAGCTGATTGCCGGCGCCGACGAGCGCCTGGCGGGGCTGGCCGGCCGCCTGGCCGTGGACGGTCTGCGCATCGCTCAAGGCGACCAGGACGCCCGAGACAGGGTGGCCGTCGTTGAGGAAGCCTGGGCTAAAACACGGTCCGCGATCGAGGAGGTTCTGCGTACTCCGCAGGACGAGCAGTCCACAAGGTTTCTGGCTCATCCCGAGGTCGGAGACATGGAGGCCGCCACGGGCGCCTTGATGGATTGGCGCATGGAGCACAATGCGCGCCGCCAGAATCGATATTTTTCCTTCTGATCGGTGTTCTGGGCGCCAACGCGCTTCTGCTGACCATTGCCGTCCATCGTGTCCGGCGCCGCGTCATCGAACCGATTCGCGCCTTGGCCCACGGAGCGGAACGGATTCGGCTGGGCGATTTTGACCACAGAGTGCCGGTGAGCTCGAATGACGAGCTCGGCTCGCTGGCCCGGGCGTTTAATGAGATGGCCGCGGAGGTGGCGGGGCTGCTCAACGAAAGCCGCGACGCAGCCGACTAGTTGCGCCGCAGTGAGGAGCGCTTGCGTCGCGCCCAGGAGATCTCCCACACGGGCAATTGGGAGTGCAAGCTTCCCGCCGGCGAGATGTACTGGTCCGACTAGGTGTATCGCATTTTTGGGCTCGAGCCGCAGCAATCCCCGCCCGATGAATCGCGCTTTTGGGCGGCCGTCCATCCCGACGACCTGGAGGCGGTCCAAGCCGCATCCGCCGAGGCGATCCGGGACGGGAAATCGTACTCCATTGACCATCGCGTGGTGCGCCCCGACGGCGCCGTGCGTTTTGTCCGGGAGCGCGGCGAGGTGTCCTGCGACAACGGCGCGCCGGTCACCATGGAGGGAACGGTCCAGGACATCACCGATTACAAAAAGCTGGAAGAGCAGTTCCTGCACGCCCAGAAGATGCAGGCCGTGGGACGCTTGGCCGGGGGCGTGGCGCATGACTTCAACAACCTGCTGACCGTGATTCTGGGCTCCACGGGCATGGCTCTGGACGCGTTGCGAGACAACCGGCCCGCCCGGCGCTACCTCGATACGGTGCTGACCTCCGCGCAGCGCGCCTCCGCGGTGACCGCCAAGTTGCTCGCCTTCAGCCGCAAGCAGGTGCTCCAACCCGTGATCGTGGATGTCAACGAGCTGATCGCGGGCCTGGAGCCAATTGTTCGTCAACTGGTCTCGGCGCAGGTCGACCTCGGCGTTCAGCCGCGGGCGAGCCGCCCGTTCGTCAAGGCCGACCCGACGCAGTTGGAGCAGGTGCTGCTCAACCTCGCGGCGAACGCGCGCGACGCGATGCCCGACGGCGGCTTCCTGCTGATCGAAACCCGCAACGTCCGGCTCGACGCCGAAGAGGCTGATCGCAAGGACGGGCTCGCGCCGGGCCCCTACGTGCTCATCACGGTCACCGATAACGGCGTGGGGATGGACGCCGAGACGCTCGCTCGCGCCTTCGAACCGTTTTTTCCGACCAAGGAGTTGGGGCGGGGGACCGGTCTGGGGCTGGCGACCGTGTACGGCATCGTGCGGCAGAGCGGCGGCGACGTGGCCGCCTACAGCGAGCCCGGCCATGGAACCACGGTGCGGGTTTATCTGCCGGAGGTAGGCGGCGAACGGGAGGACGTCGCCGAGACTCCAAGAGACCGTCGTGAACAGGATGGCGGCGGTACGCTGCTCGTGACCGAAGACGAGCCTGCGGTCCGCGCCCTGGTCGTGCATGCCTTGCGCGGCGCGGGCTACCGCGTGCTGGAAGCCGCCAATGCCGCTGAAGCGTCGGGCGTGGCCGAGGAGCACGCCGGCCCGATCGACCTGCTGGTGACGGATGTGATTATGCCCGACGAGCCCGGTCCCGCCCTGGCCGAGCGCCTCGCGGCGGCCCGGCCCGAGCTGCGCGTGCTCTATATCTCCGGCTATGCCGAAGGCGCGCTGGAGCAGCAAGGCGGACTGAACGACGCCGGCTTCCTGCAGAAACCGTTCACGCCGTCGGAGCTGACGGCAGCCGTGCGGGAGACGCTGGCGAGATAGTAACTCGTCACTGCCCGCGATACGCGTGGCGGTAGAATCGTCGCGCCTGGTCCCGCCAACTCCAGTCATCCGTCAGAGCCAGGATGCGCCGGTAGCAGCCTTGCGCCGAACGCCGCTTGCCCAGCCGATCGTAAGTCTTGCCGAGCTCCAGGTAGGCGTGCAGGCGCGCCGCCGCGGTGGCCGCCGGCGCCGCCACCAGCTCATGGAGCAGCTTCGCGGCCTCCTCAAACTTTCCCTGGCGTCGTAGCTCCACTCCGGCGCGGACGTCCACTAACGGCGCGTCCCCACCGTGGGCGTCTGGATTTGGAAGAGCGTCTTTCCGGCCGTGATGTAGAGCGTCTTGAGGTCGGGCCCGCCGAAGGCCGCATTGGTGATCGTGTCTTCCCAAACCGGGTAGAAATCGATCCGCTCGCCGGCCGGGTTGAAGACGTGCACGCCCGCCTCGGTGTCAAGCGTCTCGCTGGTGCCGCGAGTGCGCAGCAGACCGGCGCAGACCCACAAGTTGCCGTCGGCGTCGATCGTCATGCCGTCGCCGGAGCGGCCGGGGTAAAAGTTGTGAAAGACGCGCTGGTTGGAGACGGTTCCGTCCTCGGCCAGATCATACGCCAGGATCGCCCGCCGCTTGTCGGCGTCGGGGTGCGACTCGATCAGATAGAGCGTCTTATCATCGGGCGAGATTACGACGCCGTTGGGCATCTCGATCTGGGGGGACGACAGGATCTGATCGACCGTTCCATCCGGATCGATCCGGTAGACCGCGAACACGCCCGTCTGGTCGTCTTCGATCCTTGCGCCCGGCCGGTCGGAAAAGTACAGCCGGCCCTTGGAGTCAAACGTCACGTCGTTGGGCTGGTGGAAGCGCTTGCCCTCAAAGTTGTCCGCCAGGACCTCGACTTCGCCGGTTTCGACGTTCGTGCGCGTCACCCTTGCGGGTTCGCCCTCGCAAGCAATCAACCGCCACTCGGCGTCGAACAGCAGCCCGTTGGCGCCGCGCGCGTCCGCCAGAAATGTCTCGTAGCGGCCGGTTTCGGGGTAGTAGCGCATGATGCGGTTCGAGCGCATCTCGGTAAAGAAGACTGAGCCGTCTTTGTAGACGCTTGGCCCTTCGGTAAACGTGATCGAGGCGGCCACGGAGACGCGCGGATCGTCAGCCGCAACTGACGGCGCGGGAGGAGGAGGAGCGGAGCAGCCCAAGAGGACGGCGGCCAGGAGCGCGGAGGGAATTCGCATCGCCGCCCAGTATAAGCCCCTGGCGGCGGCAGCGCGAACGGCCTCGGCTCTGCTAAGCTTTCCCGAGCCATGGAGCTTCACCCGCTACTCATCCTCGTTGTCGCCATCTTCGTCGTCTTCCTGCTGATCATCCGGCTGAAGATCAACGCCTTCATCGCGCTGATCACCGCCGCGATGACGGTTGGCGTACTGTCTCCCCAAGTGGGATTCGCTGAAGTCATGCCGGAAGTCGCCGCGGCGTTCGGCAGAGTTTGCGGCGGAATCGGCATCGTCATCGCGCTGGCCGCCCTGATCGGACAGTGCTTGATGGAGTCCGGCGCGGCCGACCGGATTGTGCGCGTGTTTGTCCGCAGCCTGGGCGAGAAGAACGCTCCGCTTTCACTGATGTCGAGCGGCTATGTGTTGTCGGTGCCGGTCTTCTTCGACACCGTTTTCTACCTGCTCGTGCCGCTGGCGCGCGCGATGCGGGTTCGGACCGGCAAGAACTACCTGCTGTTCCTGATGGCCATCTGCGCCGGTGGCGCGGTGACGCACTCGATGGTGCCGCCTACGCCGGGACCGCTGGCGATGGCCGACGCGCTGAAGATCGACTTGGGCCTGATGATCCTGGTGGGCGCCATGATCGGCATCCCAATGTCTCTGGCCGGTTTGGCCTTCGCCTACTCGCGTGACCGCAACATGGAGGTGCCGCTGCGCGAGACTCCGGGCATGACGCTGGTGGAGCTCGAAGAGCTGGCCGCCAAGCACGAAGACCAGTTGCCGAGCTTCGGCCTGTCGATGGCGCCGATCCTGCTACCGGTGTTCATGATTACCCTCAACACGCTCTCCGGCGCATTGGGGATGGAAGGGCCGATCGCGGATTTCGCGTCTTTCGTGGGCAACCCGAATTTCGCGCTGCTGGTGTCGACGGCCATCGCCGTCTACATCCTGATGAAGCAGAAGGGTTACACGTTGGGCGAGCTGCAAGGCACGGTGGAGACGGCGTTCGCCTCCGGCGGCCTGATTATTTTGATTACGGCGGCCGGCGGCTCCTTCGGCGCGATGTTGCAGAGAGCCGGCGTGGGGACGGTGCTAAGCGAGATGAGCTCGCAGATCGGCATGCCGCTGCTGCTGTTAAGCTTCCTGCTGGGTTGCCTGCTGAAAGTGGCGCAGGGCTCGGGCACGGTGGCGATGATTACGGTCAGCTCGATCATGGCGCCGCTGGTGGTGACGGGGTTGCCGTACAACCCGGTCTACATCGCCTGCGCGATCGGCTCGGGCTCGCTGGTGGGCTCCTGGATGAACGATTCCGGTTTTTGGGTTTACACCAAGATGTCGGGCCTGACCGAAGCGGAGTCCCTGCAGACGTGGACACCGCTGCTGGCGGTGCTGGGCGCCACGGGGTACGTGGCTTCGCAGATCTTGTCGATTGTGCTGCCGTTGCAATAACAGTTTTCAGCCGCAGGAGCCAACCGTCAATGAGGCTCGTCGAGCCACCGAATCGGATCCTGGGCCTCATGCAAGATCTCCAGGATCACAACCCCTGTTTCGGTTGGCCGGTAATAGATTACGTGCGACTGGTGAACGATTCGGCGGCATCCGGGCTTTGCCCAACTCTCATCGGTTCCGATTTGCGGGCTCTCGGCCAACATCTCGAACGCCTAATGCAAGCTCGCGAGGTACCATCGCGCGGTCTTGGTTCCGAAATTGACGACGGAATATCGGTAGATTTGGCCGATTCGACGGTCGGCTACGACAGTCAGCTCATAGGTGGCCATCGGATCGTAATTGGGATTCGATCTGTTTGACGATATCCGGGACGTTGCGACGGCTCACCCCGCTCGATTCCGCCTCATCGAGCATCCGGCGCAGGTCAGCCGCTGCCGCTAGCCGCTTTTGCTCGCGGCGAACCAAGTCTCGGAAGTACTCACTGGCGCTCCCGTACTGACCTGACTCAACGCGGTCGGTCACGTAGTCGCTCATTGCTTCCGGTATCGAAATTGTCAGTTTTGCCAACGCAGTTCTCCCAGGAGCGTTCGTAACGCTGATGGTAGCCGAGATCTCGGGCCCGAGCCGGTGTGATGTGGCGCACGGCAATGCCGTGCACGCGAGGCTGCGCCTCGCAGAACTAACTCGTTGAGCCAAATGCGTGCGCTACAACCGCGCTGGTGGTAAGCTGACTTCGGCCATGTTGACCCGCAGAATCTTCCTCTCTCTCGCCACCGCGTCGGCTGTCTCCGCCGCTCCCCGCGCCGACCTCTCCCGTGTGCCAACCCGCAAGGTCGGGAAAGTCGAAACCGTCTTCGACACCCCCGGTCCGCAGCCTAATGGTTTGCAAGCCACCGACGCCGGGCTCTGGATCATGGACCAGGGCAACGATCACGTCTATCTGGTTGACTACGACAAGGGCCAAGTCCTGCGCGATCTCGACACCGAGGCCGACAAGGCCAGCGGCATCACCTTCGACGGCAAGGACCTGTGGCTGGCGTCCACCTATAGCCGCGAGCTGATCCGCTGCGACGCCAAGACCGGCAAAACCCTGGAACGCCGCTTCACCCCCGGCGCCGGCGTGATTTACCAGCAAACCGGCGACGCCCCGGGCCGCTCCAGCCCGTTGCTCAAGAAGCGCGCAGCCGCTCCGCCCGCCGCCCGGCCCGCGCCGCCTTCCGGCCCGCCGCTCGGTCCGATCCCGGCCGGCACCGGCGCGCACGGGCTGGAGTGGCTCAACGGTAGGCTTTGGGTTACGGTTCCGCCGTCCCGGCTGGTCTACCGCATCGAGCCCAAGGCTTGGGTCGTCGAGCACAGCTTTTACACGGCCGGCAACAGGCCCCACGGCATTGGCTGGGAAGGCCGCTTCCCGTGGGTCACCGACTCCAATCTCAACGCCTTCTTCAAGCACGACCCCGACTCGGGCGAGATCGTCGAAAAAATCCAACTCGCCGACTCTGACCCGCTGCCCCACGGCATGACCATCCGCGACGGGGTGCTGTGGTACTGCGACGACGTCGGCGTGGTCTGCCGGCTGAAGCTGTAAGCGCGGCTACGGCTCTACCCGCACGTAGCGGACGGTCTCGCGCCGCCAAGTATAGGTCATGTGCAAGGCGCCGTCGCTGCCGTAAATAATCGCCGGGTAGGAATACTCGCCCGGCTCGTCTTCCAGCACCGCGAGAGTCTTCCAGCTCTTGCCCTCGTCGGCGGAGATCGCCAGATGCAGCGGCGTGCGCCCCTGCTCGGTGTGGTTGTAGAGCAGCGCGATGCGGCCGTCGGGCAGGCCGACGGCGTCTATGCCGGAGTTAGGGTGCGGCAGCTCGGTCTCCCAGACAGGGCTCCACGTTTGGCCGCCGTCAAAGGAGTCCGCGTAGCCGATGCGGCCCACGTTGCGGGTGCGCATGTACATGCGAATGCCGCCCAGAATCGGCACGACGGCCGGCTGGATCACGCCGAACGGCTCGGTGGGATGCGAGATCGGTCCAAAGCGGCGCCACGTGCGGCCCTGGTCCTTGGAGATCTCCGCCCACGAGGCCCACGCTTCATGGCTTTCCACCGACGTGCCGGAGATGATCGTTCCGTCGGGCAGCGTCAGCGGTTTGTTTTTGATGGGGCCGAGCAGCCCGGCCGGCATCGGGGCCCAGTCGGACCAAGTCCGACCGTCGTCCTCGGAGCGGCGGTAGGCTCCGGTCCAGGTGCGCGGGTCGGGACCATACTTGTAGTAGAGCCAAGTCACGCCGCCCTGCGCGCGGAACAGCACCGGGTTCCAAGTTGGCATCTGCTCATGGCGCGCCATCTCGACCGGCGCGGACCAGCCGTCAGCCGTGCGGCGCGACATCCAGATGGCCACGTCCGGCGCCTTCTCCTTCGTGCCGCCAAACCAGGCCGCCAGCATGTCGCCATTTTGGGCTTCCAGGATCGTGGAAGCGTGGCACTGCGCAAACGGCGCCTCCTTGTAGATAAATTCCTTGGAAACTTTCTGGCCCCACAGAGGCAGGGCGGCGAGCAGCAGCGGAAGCAAGATGCGCATCGTCGGCCATGTTAGCAGCATCGGAGTCGCTGAATCTGTTTGGGGCGAGCGTCGTCGACGTAGTACCATTGGGAATCGTCTTTGCGTCATGAAGGACTTTCTCGACTGGGCTGAGCCGGGTTCCAAGGAAGAGGCGCTCGCCAGGCGCATCGATCCGGATCGGCTGCCCCGCCATGTCGCCATCATCATGGACGGCAATGGCCGTTGGGCCCGCCGTCGGATGCTGCCGCGCGTGGCGGGCCATCGCGCCGGGGTGGATGCGGTCCGAGACACGGTGGAGGCTTCCGCTCGCCTTGGCCTGGAGGCGCTGACGCTCTACGCCTTCTCGGTCGAAAACTGGAAGCGGCCTCAGTTTGAGATTGAGACCTTGTGGGGCCTGCTGCGCCGCTATCTGGTGGACGAGGCGCCCCGCCTGAAGCGCTACAACATTCGCTTCCAGGCGATCGGCCGCATCCAGGATCTGCCTGAATCCGTGCGGGAGGGCTTGGCGCAAACCAGCTACGAGACGGCTTCCAATACCGGCCTGCGATTGAATCTGGCCCTCAACTACGGGGGCCGGACCGAGATTGTCGACGCCGTCAATTCGCTCATCGAGCGCGCCGCCGTCGAAGGCCCGGGTTTTCAAGTCGATGAACAGATGCTCTCGCGGGCGATGTACACGCGCAATCTGCCGGACCCGGATCTGCTGATCCGCACCTCCGGCGAAATGCGCGTCAGCAACTTCCTGTTGTGGCAGATCGCCTACACGGAGATCTGGGTGACGAGCAAGCTGTGGCCGGAGTTCCGCGCGGCGGATCTGCTGGAAGGCATTTTGGACTTTCAAGTCCGCGAGCGCCGCTTCGGCGGGCTCAGCGCGGGCGAGCAGGCCGACGCGCCCGCTTTGGCGGGCGTGGCCGCGGGCGTCGATTCAGTCGAGGACGAATAGGAACATCCCGCTGGTGCGTGCCGTATGAAGCGGGTCGTCACG
>CAYOPA010000061.1:0-16874 GCA_964405625.1 uncultured Bryobacterales bacterium | reverse complement strand
AATAGCCGCACGGGCAGGGGTTCATGGCGGCCACCATCATGAAGGCCGACGGAAAGGTCAGGCTGATCGCCCCGCGCACGATCGTGATCTCGCCGTCTTCGAGCGGTTGGCGCAACAGCTCCAGGATGTTGCGCGGGAACTCGGGAAATTCGTCCAGAAACAGCACGCCGTTGTGCGCCAGGCTGACCTCGCCCGGCCGCGCCATGCCCGAGCCGCCGCCCACCAGCCCGGAGTTGGAGATGCCGTGGTGCGGCGCCCGAAACGGTCTCTCGCGCAGCAGCCCGGCGTTGGGCGTAAGCTGCCCGGCGACGCTGTGGACCTTGGTCGCCTCCAACGCTTCTTCCAAATCCAGCTCCGGCAGGATGCCCGGCAGGCGCTTGGCGAGCATCGTCTTGCCCGAGCCGGGCGGGCCGATCATCAGCAGGTTGTGGCCTCCGGCGGCGGCGATCTCCAGCGCCCGTTTGGCCGTCTCCTGGCCGCGCACGTCGCGGAAATCGAGCTTGAGCAGAGCCTCGTCGTCGTGATGGCGGCCATTGGCGGGCTGCGCGGGGATGAAGGAACCCGGGTCGCCCAGCAAGCGCGGCGCCTCGGCCAGATGCTTCAGGCCGTAGACCTTCAGGCCCTCGACCACCGCCGCCTCGGCCGCGTTCTCCACGGGCACGATCAGGTTTTCGATGCCGGCCTTCTTGGCGCACACGGCGATCGGCAGTGCGCCCCGCACCGGACGGATGGAGCCGTCCAGCGACAGCTCGCCGGCCGCCAGAAAGCCGCTCAGCGAGCCCGCCGGCAGCGAGCCCATCGCGCCGAGAATTCCCAAGGCCATCGGCAGGTCAAAGCCCGCGCCTTCCTTGCGGATGTTCGCCGGGGCCAAGTTCACCGTGACGGCTTTTTGGGGGTAGCTGAAGCCGGAGTTCGCCAACGAGGATTTGATGCGCTCGCGGCTCTCGCGTACGGCCGTGTCGGGCAGCCCGACCATGTTGAAGTTTTCGGGGCGACCGAGATACATATCGACCTCGACGTCGATGAGCAGCGCGTCGACGCCGTAGATGGCCGCGGTCTGTGTCTTAAACAAAGCCATGCCTATGTCCCCGCGCTGCGAGGGCCGCGTAGGGGCGGCCGGGAGGCCGCCCAAGCCACGCCGGAATCGTGGGTTCGCTCCGTTTGGGGCGCGGGATCACCGGCCGCACGGCGCTCCGCCAGCGCGAGCCGGCGGCAATAGACCGACCAGATCACCAACAGAAATGCGGCGAGACACAAGCCCGCGGCCCGCTCCCAAGACATGGCGAGACGGCAACCTCCGACGGTTTTTCCAAGAAATGGGGTCCGCGGCGGGACCGGTGATGGAAGCGCGCTCGACGACGGGAGCGCGCGGTCAGCCCTAGTATAGACCGCTTCGCGCGCCGGCGCCCGCGAGATCGCCGCGAGGCGGCTCGGCGCGTCCGGCGCGGGTGTGGAAGATCTTGGCCCAGTCCTTGGTCAGCAGCAGCCGGGCGTAGGCGCCCGAGGCCGTTTCGAGCTCGATGCCGTCGGAGATAACGCCCTCATCGAAGGCCCACGTGCTCGGGGGGCTCAGCTCGACCAGCTTGACGCCGAACCAGCCTTTACGGACGAACACGGCGCCCGTGGAATCAATCGCCAGAATGCCTCGGCCGAAGCGCGGCATCCCCGGCGCCTTCCGAACGAAGGCGCGGTAGCGCTCCCACTGCGAGCCAGGCCGCAGCGCTTCCAGCTTCTTCTCCGACCACGGATGGTTGGTCAGGCCCGTGCTCGGCTCAAACCCAAAGGCCGCGCCCAGGCTGCCAAAGAACGAGCGCAGGATAAAGCGCAGCGTGCGGTAGAGCATCGGCGTGACGACCGCCATCAGGGCGATCAGCACGCAGGCCACGCCAAAGCCGACCCAGGGGTAGGTAAAGACCAGCGCCGTCAGCCCGATCACGCCCACGTCCTCGGCCACGCTGATGATGGAATGCGTCACCGGCTCGGGCGCGGTCAAGGCCATCGCCCGCGCGCCGGCCTTGGTGGAATGGCTGCCCAGCGCGATGGAGCCGCCGAGCAGGAACGCGATGATCTGCCCGCCGGGGCCGAGCGAGTCCGCCATCCCCATCGACAGCAAGGCGGCGCCCAGCGGCCGGATGAAGGTGTGGAATCCGTCCCACACGGTGGCGACGAACGGAATCTTATCGGCGAAAAACTCGAGGGCGTAGAGGATGCCGGCGCTCCACAGCACCAGCGGATCGCCCAGGCCGCTGAGCTGCTCGGGCAGAAACGGAAACCAGCCGTAGCGCTGCGCCAGCCCGATCACCAGGACCGTGGCGTAGAGGTTAATGCCTGACGCGAACGACAGGCCCAAGGAGCCGATCAACGTTTCCAAGCCGGTCATCGCTTCCCTCCGGCGCCTTTCGCGGGGGCGCTACCAGTTTTCGAGCTGTCGCGTGGCGATGCCCTGGTCCACGAGCATCACCGGGATGTTGTCGTCAATGCGGTAGATGGTCTTGCCATCGGTGGTGATCAGTCCCTCCTGCAAGGGCTTCCGCACCGCTTCGCCGCCGACGGAGGCGACTTTGCCGGCCTGGATCTCGGCGTTGAGCTTGGCGAGCAGATCGCCCGACAGCATCTCCACCGGGACCTTGGTCTCGGGGCAACAGAGAATTTCGAGCAAATCTTCGCTGATTGGCATACCGGTCGCGCGCACTCCTTCATACGCGGCTCACAGCCGCGTTGTTCCCTATCTTAGCTTCCCGAAGGCGCCATGCCTACTTCAGTTGGACTCTTACGGATTCGCCATAGACCAAGCCGGTTTGCTGGGCCTCATAGTCGTTGCGGACCGCCAGCACGCCGCCGCGGTCGGCGCGGACTTGGCGCCAGGCGCCTTTGCCGGCCCGGACCGAGTAGTCGCGGCCCGCCTCCAGGCCGATCAGCAGCGTCACCGGCCCCTGTGGGTCGCGGCCTTCGGGAATCTGAACGTCCCACTTGCCTGGGCCGGCGGTCCAGATGATCGCCGCGCCCTCCACGTAGAACGGCCGCCCGCGCAACTCAGCGCCGGCCGGCTGCATTCCTGAGCCGGAATCGACCTTCAGCTCGCCCTGAAAATAGCCGATCCAGCGGTCGTCAGCGCGAGCGAAAATGCGGCCGCGCACGGAATCGAACGTCCATTTCGGGGCCGACGCGGGGGCGAGTCCGGGAAGATAGGGGTTCAGCCAGAGGAACTCGTACAACGCGCCGCGCGGGCCCTTCAGCGTGTAGGTGTCGTTCCGCAGCCACCCTTGCAAGAACTGGGACGGCCGGGACGCCGACTCGTACGCGATCAGCAGCATCTCCGCCACGCGCCCGAGTAGAGCGTCTTCCATGGGGTCTCCGGACGACAGGGCGTAGCGCCGCAGCCTGCCTTCCTCCGACTCCAGCGTCTGCGGCAGATAGCCCAACACCCGCGCCATCGGCAGCGCTCGAAACGCCTCGGGGGACTCGTTCCAGATATCGCGATCGAGGTTGTAGCGCAGCACGTGTGCGGTTTCCAGCAGCGCCACCAGCGAGGCCGCCTCGTCGACCAGCCCGCCGCCTTCGAGCTCGGGCAACAGCTTCGCGTCCCAGATTTGGGTCAACACCCGGCCCAGCGCCGCCTCGGCTCCTTGCCCTTCGCCGGCGGCGGCCACCAGCGCCAGTACGGCGTCCCGCAAGCCTTCAGCGGTCGAGGGCGCGACTGCGGCTTGTTCGACCAACTGTGCTGCGAGCTTGGAACGGGTCTCGGCGTCGAGGACCCCGTGGCACCAGTCGAAGGCCAGCGCCGTCTGCCGCAGGTCTCGGGCCAGCTCGACGGCTTCGCGGCAGGCCGGCTCGTCGCCCATGATTTGATGGCTAAGCGCCAGCGCCACGGCACGCTCCGGCATGGCGTCGCCAGCGCTGAGTTGCTGCTTCACCAGCCGCCAGCGGTCGGTTTGGCGTTCGGCCTCACGGGAAAGCCGCTTCAAGCGGTCCGCGTCCAGCAGCAGGCGCGGGTGATCATTGTATACGCGGTAGTCGGCTTGGCCGAACAGCAGCAGCGGCGAGGCCAGCGACAGGGCAAGCAGGATGCGCGGGAAAACCAACCCGCTATTCTAGCCGCGCGGAGTCGGAAGGCGCCCGACCGCCAGAGAGCCCAGATATGGCGTCGCCGATCAGCGCCAGCGCGGCGCCGTGCAGCCAGTCGCCGCTGCGCGAAAGGCTGAAGCCTCCGTTCAGCAGCGACGGCTCGCGCCAGGGCGGGGTGTCCTCGTAGGAAAACTCGCCGACGATGACCACCGGCGTTCCATATTCCTTAACGACCCAGCCACGCTCGTCGAGCCGCCACTGCCCGCCCCAGTTGTGCAGCCACTCGGCGTCGCGGCCCAGCAGCCGAATGCAGCCGTGGCTGGCCGGCAAACCCGGCAGGGCGTACTGGTGGAAGGAGCGGCCGGAGCGGTTGTCAAAGTTAAAGTACCAGGGCAGGTACCAGCTCGAGTTCACGGTCGAGTAGCGTCCCTTCGACTTCCAATTCAAGAAGTACAGCCCGTGCGGCGTGGGATTTTCGAGCGAGCCGCTGCTGATCGGCCCCCAGCGCACCAGCTTGCCATGGGCGTAAGCGCCGAAGGCTTGCAGCGGCTGATGCACGATTAACGCGGCGGGCAGGTCGCGCGCCCAATCCGCCGTCAGCGGCAAGGGGCTGTAGGCGAGCTCGTCCAGGTCCCAGCGCTCGGGCAGCACAATGGCCGTCTGGCGAGGCAGTTCCTGGCGGTCACAACGGTTGAGCTTTTCCAGCAGCCCGAGCTGGGATTCGTCCAAACCACAGCTCAGTTGCTCCAGGCTCGCAGGGGGCGGGGCCAGCCGCAATCCCGTGATCTCGTTCCCGGCCGGCATGGCGGGCGCCGTCAGTGCGAGAAGTAGGAGCGGGATGCGGATGGTTTTCATGGCGCTTGTTTCATGAGCACGTCAGAGGCCGTTCGCGCTTGTCGGCGTCAAGCTCCTCAAAACATTAGACTCGCAAGGGGCTGAAAAGATTTCATGCAGTCGGGCGGCCATGTAAAAGCGGCACGGATGAGCTTTCCGCGTTGTACGATGAAGCCCTGTATGCCCCGCCAACGCCTGCTCTTTTTCGCGCTGCTGCTGAGCTGCTCGTTCGCGGTCGCCGAGACCCACACCATCATTCCGGAGAGCCGTTACTACGACACCTTCTCCGCCGCGCACCCGCCCGTGGGGACGATCAAGCCCGGCGACCGCGTGATCACCAAGCTGCTCGACTCGCGCGGCCATGACCACACCGGCAAGCTGATCATCTACGCCGACAACGTGCTCACCGGCCCCTTCTATATCGAAGGCGCCGAGCCGGGCGACACGCTCGTGGTGAATTTGGAGAAGGTGCGGCTCAACCGCGACTGGGGCTGGAACGGCGTGCGGGTGGGGCTGAACGCGCTGATGCCGTCGATGGTCCAGAACATCTACTCCAATGAGTGCTGCGAGGAGTGGCTGCAACCCAACCGCCGCAACGCGCTGAAGTGGGACATCGATCTTGAGAACCTGACGGTCAAGCCTTCGCGGCCGCTGGGGGACAGGATTTCGCTGGAGTTTCCGGCGCGGCCGGCGGTGGGTTGCATCGGCGTGGCTCCACGCGGGAAGGAGGCGATCTCGTCCGGCCCGACCGGCCCGCACGGCGGCAATATCGACTACAACGGCACGGTGGAGGGCGTGACAATCTATCTGCCGGTCTTTGAGCCCGGCGCGCTATTGTTTCTGGGCGACGGTCACGCGGCCCATGGTGAGGGAGAGCTATTGGGCAACGGGACGGAGACTTCGCTGGATGTCGAGTTCTCAGTCGATGTCATCAAAGGCCGCTCGGTGGGCTTCACGCGCCAGGAAAGTCCGGACGACCTGGTAACGTTCGGCACGACCCCGAACGCCATGGTCGCCGGCTTCCAGGGCGCTATCACCGAGATGATTCGCTGGCTGGTGCAGGACTACGGCCTTGCCGAGCCCGAAGCGCACGTGCTGCTGGGAATGGCGGCGGAGCTGCGCATTGCCTCCTGGAACAACACTTACATTTGCCGCATTGAGAAGAAACACCTACCGCAACGACCCGCTACGGCTCGCGGGTCCCGTCGTTGAAGGCCGAACGGAGCGACGACCAAGCTGACTCGACGCCTTCCTTCACGGACTCCCAAGCCTCGTCGCCGGAGCTCTCCAACTCGGCGAGCTTGGCCTGAGCCGCTTCAATCTGGGGTTGCAACTCCCGGATCTTTTCGTTCAGCTCCAGTTGCGCGTCGGCGCTCGCGCCGGAAGCCTTGCTTTTCAGCTTCTCCAGATCGGCCTTCCAGCCGTCCAGCGTGGCCTGGGCTTTCTGTTGATAGAGCTCTTCGTCGGTCTTCATCATTCCCAGCGTAATGATTCCCAGCGTAGCCGAGAACTAGCGTCCTGTCTCTGAAGTTCGGATACAAGAGTAATCCTGCGATCCGCGCGGCGGGAGCGTGTTCAAGCCCGTAGGGCGGCATTCTGATAGCCCGGTCCGTGAGGGCCGGGCTTGTATGCTCCGCGAAAGCCCCCTTCTTTCTTGCGTTTACGATCGACTCCGCCTTCCACATTTCTTACGGCCCCTGAGCCGGGGAAGCAAGGGCGCCGCAGCCCCGTCTGTCCCAGGGCTGAACTGTATTCCGCCACGCGTTTCCGTCGCAAATGGCCTCTTGCCGATTTTGCATGCGGATATCTGAGACAGGACACTCAGAAAGGCAAACCCAGTTTCGCCTTCGCGCCCTTGCCCTTCAGGAAGCCAAAATCGCAGCCCTCGTCAGCCTGCAAGACATTTTCCACGAACAGCCGTCCGTAGCCGCGATCGTAGGCGGGCTCCGGCGCCTCCCATTCGCGAAGCCGCTTGTTCATCTCGTGCTCGTCGATCAGCAACTCCAGCTTGCGGTTGGCGGTGTCCAAGCGGATGATGTCGCCGTTGCGGACCGCCGCCAGGGGGCCGCCGACCGCCGCTTCGGGGGCGACGTGCAGGACCACGGCGCCGTAGCTGGTGCCGCTCATGCGGGCGTCGGAGATCCGCAGCATGTCGCGAACGCCCTTGGCCAGCACCTTCTTCGGCAGCGGCATGTTGCCGACCTCCGGCATGCCGGGGCCGCCGATCACGCCCACGTTGCGCATCACCAGTACGCAGGTCTCGTCCACGTCGAGATCCGGGTCGTCGATGCGCGCCAGCATGTCGGTATGGTTTTCAAACACCACCGCGCGGCCCTCATGCTGCAACAAGTGTTGCTCGGCGGCGCTGGTCTTGAGCACCGCGCCGTTGGGACAGAGATTGCCGTGCAGAATGACCGTGCCGCCGGTCGCCTGGATCTGGTTGTCGAGCGTGCGGATTACGTCGCGGTCGTGGACCTCGGCGTCGGCCACGTTTTCGGCGATCGACTTGCCCGTCACGGTCAGCGCGTCGCGATCGAGGAAATCGACGATCTCCTTCATCACCGCGGGCACGCCGCCGGCGTAGAAGACGTCCTCCATCAGATACTTGCCCGAGGGGCTGCAATTGAGGATGACTGGAATCTGGCGTGAGATCTCGTCAAAGCGCGACAGAGGCAGGTCGACGCCCGCGCGGCCCGCGATCGCCTTGAGGTGGATCACCGCGTTGGTCGAGCCGCCGATCGCCATGTCCACGCGGATGGCGTTGTCGATCGCCTCCTTCGTCAGGATCTTGGTGATCGTCAGATCCTCCTTCACCATTTCGACGATACGCTCGCCGGAGCGGTGCGCGATCTCGTAGCGGCGCGAATCCGACGCCGGGATGTTGGCGCAGCCGGTGAGCGTCAGCCCCAGCGCCTCGGCGATGGAGGTCATCGTGGACGCCGTGCCCATCGTCATGCAGTGGCCGGCCGAGCGCGACATGCAGGACTCGATGTCGCAGAACTCGCCGTCGGTCAGCCGTCCGGCGCGACGCTCCTCGTCAAAGCGCCACACGTCGGTGCCGGAGCCGATCTCCTGGTTCTTCCAGCGCCCCTTGAGCATGGGGCCGCCGGGAACGACGATGCTGGGCAACTCGGCCGAAGCGGCGCCCATGATCTGCGCCGGAGTCGTCTTGTCGCAGCCGCACAGCAGCACCACGCCGTCGATCGGGTTGGCGCGGATCGACTCCTCCACATCCATTGCCATCAGGTTGCGGAACATCATCGTCGTCGGCCGCATGAACGGCTCGCCCAGCGAGATGGTGGGGAATTCCAGGGGGAAGCCGCCGGCCGCCCAGACGCCGCGCTTGACGGCTTCGGCCACCTGCCTCAGATGGGCGTTGCAGTTGGTGAGCTCGGACCAGGAGTTGCAGATGCCGATCACGGGCCGGCCGTCGAAAACGGACTGGGGAAAGCCCTCGGACTTCATCCACGAGCGGTGGATAAAGCCGAGCTTATCCTTGCGTCCGAACCAGTCTTGGGAGCGGAGTACGAGCTTGTTATCGTTGGGCATGAACTGACCAGTATAGGGCGATCGACGGAAGGCATACCAACTAGTAGACTAGTTGGTATGAAAGTAGGCCTCTTCGAAGCCAAGACCCGGCTCTCCGAGCTGGTCGAATTGGCCCGTAAAGGACAGCGAATTACGATCACGCGGCGGGGCGAGCCCACCGCCGAGATCGTCCCCGTCGAGCGCACGAGCGATCTGACTCCCGAAGACGCCGCCGCCGCGCTGCTCGAATTCCGCAAGGGCCGCTCCCTGGGCGGAATCAGTCCGGTTGCGTTGCGCGATTTTGGTCGGAAACGATGACGGCCTTCGTTGTCGACGCATCCGTCGTGGCGGCTTGGTGCCTGGATGAGCAGCCGCATGGACGTTCCGAGCAGTTGCTCCACAGCCTTGTCAGGGGAGGGCGAGCGACAGCCCCGTCGATTTGGTTGTTCGAGGTGGCCAACATCCTGCGAACCGCCCTTCGCCAACAGCGTGTAACGGAAGCGGAGTTGAGCACGCTCCGCCGACTGATCAGCAGTCTACGAGTCGAGATCGCACACGAGCCACCGGCTCGGATCTTTGACGCCATCTTGCCACTCGCGACGCGCCACGACCTGACCGTCTATGACGCCGCTTACCTGGATCTGAGCCTTCGCGAGGGACTCCCCTTGGCCACGCTCGACCAGGAGTTAGCGGCGGCCGCAAAGGCGGCGGGAGTGGAAGTCCTTTAGCTCCGCAACTGCTCCGCCGGCGCCGCCGTCGCGAATGACGGGCGCGGCGCCGCGCCCTCTACTGGCCGCTACTGGTAGCGGACACCCCCGCGCGAGCGCAGCGACTTATACTGCACGTAGCCGAAGTCGATCCCATCGGCGTCAAAACGCGTTCCCAGCGACCAGGAGCCCACCGTCAATCCGCCTGCCGGCAGATCATTGGCGGGCAGCGCGCTCAAGACATACCGAGGCACCGTGAACTGCCCCGCGGCCGGCTCCGCCCAGCAGGTGAACGCCGCGCCGACCTGGTTTCCGGCTGCGTTGGCCCTCGTGGAGACTCCGGAAATCTGAACCACCTCGCGCCCCGGCGCGCCGCCCGTCCACGACACCGTCACGCCGGCCGAGCGGTTGACTGACGCGATGTCCGTGTTGGTCCATTCCAAAAACTCCGGAATCTCCACATCGACCTCGAAGGCCCCCACATCGGCGCCTCCCGGAGCGCTCACGTTGTAAGTCCCCGGCAAATAGAACGGCGCATCCCCGCCGCCCATTGACGTTCCCTGCGAGAGGATGGCGAAGAACGCGCCGAAGCCGCCCACTGTGACCTCGGCCACGCGGTCGCCCGGGCCGCGCAGCGTCAGCGGCTCGCCCACGTCGAGAAAGTCGATACCAGGTCCGACCGGCTCCTCGACGCTGCGAACGCTCACCGGCGTGATTCTGCACGAGCCCGGCCGTCCGGCGGCCAGATCGATCTGCGCGCCCGCCGGAATCGACGGCGCGTCCGCTTCCATAAATCGTCCGTCAACCCCGTCGCCGAAGGAGACCACCTCACCGAACGTCGGGTCCAGGATGCCAACGTTGTTGCGCTCGAGCATGATGAAGGCGAAACGCTGGTTGCCCTCGGCCGGAATCTGCGACGAGTCCAACCCGCCCGGATCGGAGCAGGTCGAGCCGCTGGGCGCGGTGGCGATGGTGACGGTGTTGCTGGTGGTCGTGACGCCGTCCGCCGTGGTCACCACCTGAACGGGCGACGAGCAACTGCTCACGCCTTCGGGCACGAACACGGCGATCTGGTCAATGCCGGCGAACTCGCCCGAGCGGCCGTAGTCGAGCAACGTGGCCTCGCGGCCTTCGATGTAGACCTGAACGGTCACTCCCTCCGGTTTGGCCGTCGGCAGCGGACCGGCGCCCTCGGCGCCCGCTACGCCGCCCAGCCCCGTGCCCCAAATGATGATGGCTTGGCCCGCGTTGGCCGCCGTTGTCAACCCGTTCAGCGGCGTCTCAGCATCGGAAACGAAGTTCTGCACGATGCCCGGCCCCGCGCCGGACTGCATTACCGAGAAAATCCCGAAGCTCGACGCCGTCACATCGATGCTCTCCTCAAAAACCTGACCGCTAAAATTTACACGGATCACGCCGGTTCCCAGCCCGGCGTCCGACGGTAGGATCGCGGCCAATTGACCCGGCGTGGTGAAGATCAGGTAGCAATCCGAGGTCACGCCGTCGACCTCAACCTCGATGGAGACGCCGGCGAGCTCGGTCGGCAGCGGGAAACCGGCGGCCTCGATCAATCCTGCCGGGGCCATGTCGGAGCCGAAGACGTTGAACATCGACCCGCGTGCAATCATCGATCCCGGCACGCCGGCCGGCATGAAACTGGCGGCGTTGACGACGCCCCCTGGATTGATGGCACCCACGGCGTTCGCCGGAAAGCCTGCGACGACGGCCAATAGGGTCGCCAGGAGCGCAAAGTGTCGGTACCGCATGGCCAACCACCTTACGCGCCGAAGCCGCTAAAATCAACCCGCGCTGAGCTCAGGAGGCGCGCAGCAACTCGGCCAGCGCGGCCGGATCGGTCGTAGGCTTTTGGCAAACGTAGTCGCGGCAGACGTAGGCGGCGGGCTTACCGTCGACCAAAGTACGCCCCGCGAACAAGGGGTTTTCCGACTCCTGGGCGCTGGGGGAGCGCAGCGCGACGAGCTTGTTGGGGAGGTACTCCCCAGACACGGCCCGCAGCAACGCCTGTGTCTCGGCCGCCGCCGGATCGCCCACGATCACGACCTCCGCCAGCCCGCTCAGCAGCGCATCGACGTTCGAGAGAAGTCTTTCGCTCTGGAACGGCCGTCCGGCCGCGTCGTCGGAGAAGGCCTGCGCCGTGGCCGCGGCTTTGTCGCGAAAGTCCTGCCGATCGAGCAACACGGCCAGCTTGAGCAGATTGCCCAGCATCACGGAATTGGCCGCCGGGGTCGCGCCGTCTTGCACGGTCTTTGAGCGCACCAGCAGCTCCTCGCCGTCGTCCGCGGTGAAGAAAAAGCCGCCGCCTTCGTCGTCCCAGTAATGCGCGACGGCCGTGTCCATCAGGCGCTCAGCCTGCTCAAGGCGTGAAAAATCGCCGGTCGCCTGGTAAAGCTCCAGCAGGCCCTCGATCAGGTAGGCGTAGTCGGAAGCGTAGCCGGTGAGCTGCGCTCGGCCCTTGCCCCAGCTCGCCAACAGGCGCCCGTCTACGACCATCTCGCGCAGCACGAAGTCCGCCGCCCGCCCGGCCGCCTCGGCATAGTGAGGCGCATCGAATACCGCCGCCACGCGCGCCATGGCGGTCATCATCAGCCCGTTCCAGCCCGAGAGAACCTTGTCGTCCAGGGCCGGTCGCACGCGCTTCTCCCGCGCCTCAAACAGTTTTCTGCGCCCCTCGGACAGGATTCTTTCGACCTCGTCGAGCGGGAGGTCCTCGACCTTGGCGATGACTTCGGCCGGGCGGACGACTTCCAGCACGTTCTTCGGCCCGGCGGGCACGTGGGCGTCGCCGGGGTGCATCCAGTTTCCGATGTCGGAGATGTCGTAATGCGATCCAAAAATATGCGCAGCCCGCTTGCCCAGCAATTCCACGACCTCGTCCTTGGTCCAGACGTAGAACTTGCCTTCCTGGCCCTCTGAGTCAGCGTCCTCGCTGGAATAGAAGCCGCCGTCGGGGTGGGACAGATCGCGCAGCACATAGTCGCAGATGCCCCGGGCGCGGTCCTCGCACAGCCGCTTGAGCGCCGGGTCTTCGGTCGCCTGCGAGCCGTCGGCGTAGATCGCCGCCACCAGCGCTTGGTCGTAGAGCATCTTTTCAAAGTGCGGCACCAGCCACTTGGGGTCGGTGGAGTAGCGGTGGATGCCGCCGCCGAGGTGGTCGTAGATGCCGCCATTCCCCATTTTTTCAAGCGTCAGCTCTACGATCGGCAAGAAGCGGGGCGAGTTGCCATGCTTCCAGACGCGCAGCAACAATTCCATCGCCTGCGACGGTGGAAACTTGTTGCTTCCGCTGGGTAGACCGCCGCGCGTATGGTCGAAAGCGTCATAAACGCGCTGCGCCCCCTGGCGGATCTGCTCAACCGTCAGGTCGGAGTCGCCGCCCGTTGACACATGGTTCTGGCGGATCACGGAGATCACTTTGTCGGAGTCCGCCGTAAGCTCCTCGGGCGCTTCACTCCAGCGCTTGGAGAGGATCTCCAGCACCGTCAAAAAGCCCGGACGGCCGTAGGCGTTGGCCTTGGGGAAGTAGGTCCCGGCATAGACCGGCCGCAGATCGGGAGCCAGAAAAACGCTCATCGGCCAGCCGCCATGTCCGCCGGTGAAGAGCATGGTGGCGGTCATGTAGATCTCGTCGAGATCGGGACGCTCCTCGCGGTCGACCTTAATGGAGACGAAATCCCGGTTGAGCGCCTCGGCCACGTCGGCGTCCTCGAAGCACTCGTGCTCCATCACGTGGCACCAGTGGCAGGCGGCGTAACCGATGCTCAGAAAGATCAGCTTGTTTTCGGCGCGGGCTTTGTCGAGCGCGTCGGGGCCCCAGGGCATCCAGTCGACGGGATTGTAGGCGTGCTGCAGCAGGTACGGAGAGGTCTGTTGGGCCAAGGCGTTGGCGCGGGGGGTGTCGCTCATGAGCTTTGGCCGCAGGATAGCAGGCAGCCAACACACCCGCGGCCGCTGGATAAGCTGAAGGTGTGGCCGTAGTCTCCATCCGCGACGTCGTCAAGGATTACCGCTCGCTGGACGCCCCCGTCCGCGCCCTCGACGGCGTCTCGCTTGATGTCGAGCCCGGCGAGTTTGTCTCGCTGGTCGGCCGCTCCGGCTGCGGCAAGACGACGTTGCTGAACCTGGCAGGAGCCATGGATTTCCCCACCGGCGGCCGCGTCACGATCGACGGCGAAGACACCCAGGGCCTCGACGACGCCGCGCTGACCGCCTTGCGCCGCAAGAAAATCGGCTTCGTCTTCCAGTTTTTCCAACTACTGCCCACGCTCACCGCCGCTGAAAACGTCGAGCTCCCCCTCCAACTTGCGGGAGAGAGCGACGTCCGCGCCCGAGCGCTGGAGCGGCTGCGGCTGGTGGAGATGGAGCCCTACGCCGACCGCTTTCCGCACCAGCTCTCCGGCGGTCAGATGCAGCGCGTGGCCATCGCCCGGTCCATCGTGCACGGCCCGCGCGTGCTGCTGGCCGATGAGCCGATCGGGAACCTCGACTCCGCCAGCGCCGATATCGTGATGACCCTGCTCAGGCGCGTCGCCGACGAGATGGGCACGGCCATCCTGATGGCCACGCACAGTCTGGAGGCGGCCAAGGTCACCGACACGCTGGTTCGCATGCGCGACGGCAAAATTGAGGAGCAACGGCCCCTGCAATGAGCCGCCTGACGGTCTTCTATCGGCTGCTCGGGCGGCCTTTGCTCGCCGACCCGCTGCGGACCGCGCTGACGGTGTTCGCCGTGGCCCTGGGCGTCGCCGTGGTCGTCGCCATCGATCTGGCCGGCGAGGCTTCGGCGGGGTCGTTCCAGTCTTCCATGGAGACGCTGACGGGCGAGGCAGATCTCGAAATCTCCGCCGTCGGCGGCGTGGAAGAACGCATTCTGGGCGACTTGGTGCGTCTGCCGTACAACCTGGAATTTTCGCCGCGCGTGGAAGGCTTCGCGATCGTCGAAAAGTCCGGCGCCACCGTCCCCGTCTTCGGCCTGGACCTGATCGGCGACGCCACCTTGCAGCGGGCGCAGCCGGAGGACGCGGGCGACAGCGCCTTCGACTTCGAGCAGATAGACGCCGACAACGCCGCCTGGGTCGGCTACGGCGTCGCCGATGAGCCGGGCGGCAAGCTACGGTTGCAGATCAACGACCGCTTCATCGACTACACCGTCGCCGGAGTGCTGCGCGCCGAGGGTTTTCGGGGCGTCTCGGTGAAGGATGTGGTCATCCTGGACATCGCCGCCGCCCAGCGCGCGCTTGACAAGCTCGGCCGGCTGGACCGCATCCAGGTCTACCAACCCGACGACGAGGGCGAGCGCGACTGGCAGGCGGTGATCCAAGCGGCGTTGCCCGCCGGCGTGGAGATCGCGGCCATCGGCTCGGCGGCGGAAGAAAACAAGAAAATGCTCGGCGCCTTCCGCTGGAACCTGCGGGTGCTGAGCTACCTGTCGCTGATCGTGGGCGCGTTCCTGATCTACAACACCATCGCCGTATCGGTGGTCCGGCGACGGCCCGAAATCGGCGTCCTCCGGGCGCTTGGCGCCACCCGGCAACACGTCCGCTGGGCGTTTCTGGTGGAAGCCGCCGTGTTGGGCGCCGCCGGGACGGTCGTGGGCCTGCTGCTGGGACGCATCTTGGCGAACGGCGCGGTCGAGCTGATGTCGTTGACCGTTCAGACGCTGTACGTGACCAGCGCGCCGGGCGAGATCGCCGTCACCTTGCCGCGCCTGCTGACGGCCGCGCTGGCAGGGATCGGCGTCGCGCTTTTGGCTGCCTGGATTCCAGCCAAAGAGGCCGCCGAGGTGCCGCCCACGGAGGCGATGGCCCGCGGGCGCCGCGATTTCGACGCTCGCCAGGGCGTCACGCGGCGTCTGGCCTGGGCCGGCTTGGTGGCGTTGGCGGCCGGTTTGGCGTCGCTGGCGCCGCCGGTGGCGAATGCGCCGCTGTTCGGCTACCTGGCGGCGGTGCTGCTGCTGGCCTCGTCGGCGCTGGCCGCCCCATGGTTTGTCAAGACGGCGTCGCAGCTCGGCTCGCGTTGGGCGTTTCGGCTGTTCGGCATCGAGGGCTTCTTGGGCTCGCGTTCGGTGGCGGCGGCGCTGGCGCGCACGGCCATCCTGGTGGGAGCCCTCTCCACGGCCACCGCCATGCTCGTCAGCATCGGCGTGATGGTCGGCAGCTTTCGCGAGACGGTGATGGTCTGGATGGACCGCCAGCTCCGGGCCGACCTGTTCATACGCCCCGCCGGTGACCCCGCCACCGACCGCTACCCAACCATGGATGTCGCCCTCGCCGACGCCATCGAGGCGATGGACGAGGTCGAGGCCGTCGACCGCTTCCGCGCCTACCCGATCCGTTACAACGGCCTGAAATCCAACCTCGGCGCCGGCGACGCCAAGCTCCACGGCCAGCGCGCCGGGATACGTTTCCTCCAGGGCGGCCCTTCGGCGGAGATCCTGACCAAGCTCACCTCCGGCCCATACGTCGTTGTCAGCGAGCCGTTCGCCCGCAAGCACAATGTCTGGACCGGCGACACCGTCACGCTACCACTGGGCGGGGAGCAGGTGGAGCTCGAAAACCTCGGCGTCTTTTACGACTACACCAGCGAGCGCGGTGCGGTCATCATCGACCGTCAAGTGCTGCTGCGGTACCTGCCCGATCCCAATGTCTCCAGCCTCGCCATCTACCTCAAGCCCGGCGCCGACCCCGACGCCGTGCAGGAGCGCATCTTCGCGGAGAACCCCACCCGTCAGCTCTACATCGCCACCAACGGCAAGCTGCGCCGCGAGGCGATCGCGATCTTTGACCGCACATTCGCCATCACCTGGGCGCTGGAAGCCGTGGCCGTGACGGTGGCCGTCCTGGGCATGGCCGGGGCGCTGCTGGCGTTGGTCATCGACCGCAAGCGCGAGATCGCCGTGCTGCGCTTCTTGGGCGCATCGTCGGGGCAGATCCGCAAGCTGATTCTCACCGAGTCCGGCCTGTTGGGCCTGATGTCGATCGTGCTCGGAACGGCGCTCGGCACGGTGCTTTCGCTGGTGCTGATCTATGTGATCAACAAGCAGTCGTTCGGCTGGACGATCCAATTCCACTGGCCGGTCGGGCTGCTGCTGCTGGCGCTCGGCGGGGTCTATGCGGCCAGCGTGGCCGCGGGGCTCTACCCGGCGCGCCTGGCGGCGCGGCTCAACCCGATCGAGGCGGCTCACGAAGAATGATTTTCTTGGTCCTGTTGCTGCTGTTCGCGAGCCCGCTGGCGGCCTTTGACCGGGCGTTGCCGGGCTATGAGTACGAGTTTCCCCGCGACCACTTCGCGCATGAGAATTTCCAGATCGAGTGGTGGTACTACACCGGCAACCTGGAAACCGCCGAGGGCCGCCGGTTCGGCTATGAGCTGACCTTTTTCCGCAACGGCGTCGAGTCGGACAAGCCTGCGGGCTCGCCGTGGGAGATCCGTAACTTCTACCTGGCGCATTTTACGGTGAGCGACATCGCGGGCGGCCGTTTCCATCGCGACGAGCGCGTCCAACGCAGCGGCCCGGGGCTGGCAGGGGCTTCACTGGAGGAGCGGCGCATTTGGAACGGCAACTGGCAGGTGGAATGGCTGGAGCCGGAAAAGCCATTGGGAGCGCAGCGGCTGCGCGCCGTCTCCAAGGGCTTTGAGGTGGAGCTCGAGCTCACCCCCGCAAAGCCGCCGGTGATCCAGGGCGAGGACGGAGTCAGCCAAAAGGCCGCCGGCGAGGGCAAG
>CAYOPA010000060.1:0-16875 GCA_964405625.1 uncultured Bryobacterales bacterium | reverse complement strand
TGCCGCCTCGACCCCCAGGTCGAGGCCCTTGCGTGGGCTCGCAGGTACGTCGTCGATACGCGACGACGCGGCTCGGCTGGAGCCGCGCGCCACATTCACCCCGGAATGTCGGCCAAAAGACGGCGCCGGCAAGGCCGCCGTTTACCGATTCGCGGCCTGGGTCGCGCTAAGCTGCGAGGCGATTTCGTCGATCTTGCGGTCCAACGCCTCGCGGAGCCTTTTGGGCATGCGGCCGTAGCGCTGCTCATTGCGCTCGACCATCCGCTTCGCCGTGCGGAAGACCTTCAGGCCCTCTTCCTTTTCGCCCGCGTCCAGATACATCGAACCGAGCTCCAGCCGTAGGACGTAGTTACGAGGATAGTCGTCGATCAGGTCTTCGAGGACCTTGGCGGCCTCCAACGGACGGCTGTCGCGGCGGTGCAGCAAGGTCATCAGCACGCGCGCTTCCGTTTTGAGGTGATCGCCCTCGGCCGCCACGCGCGTGACCCACTTCTGGCCGCGATCCTTGTTGCCGCGCACGCCGCCGAGCGCCACCAGCGCCTTCACCGCCCACGGCAGGCTGCCCACGACGTACTCCTGCACGCCCGGCACCAGGTAGGCGTCGACCAAGTCGGGATCGACCTTGATGAGTTGTTCGGCGTAGTCACGGGCGCGGTTGCCGCTCCGCAGCGCCGAGAAGTACGACTTCTCGAGCATGAACTGGTGATTGGCTTCCAATCCGTAGTTGGCGGATAGCGACAGCAGCGCGTTGCGGTCGCGCGGATCGGCGGCAAGCGCCTGCTCGGCCAGCTTGCGCGCCTCGTGCAGCGCACCGAGGAACGCCTTCACGCGCTCGGGGTCGGGCTCAGGCTTTTCGTGCGCCAGAAACTCGTTGTCGCCGCGAAAGGCGCTGGTTTCCAGCTTGCCCAGACGGTTGAGCTCCTGGTAGAGCAGCGTGGTGGCGATGTGGTTCCAGGTGCGGGCCTTGTCGCCGCCCAGGGCCAGAGCGTCGTAGTAGGCGCGCAGGGCCTCGTCGTACTCCAGGTTGAAATAGTGGTCGTTGCCGGCCGCCAGACGCTCTTCCAGCCGTCCGCCCCAGACCGCCGGCGCCGTCAGCACGACCGCCAATGCGAGCGCGGCGAGGGCTCTCATCGCGTGACAATCACCTCGCGCAGGCTGTCGCTGGTCAAGAAAAACTTCACTGACCCGAAGTCCTGGAACAATCGCTCCAAACTGCGGTTGTTGAAGGTGTTGGGCATGGAGCGCTCCTTGCGCGGCAGCAGCGCCAGATCGCCTGGCCCCTGGATGGAGTAGCGGTATAGCGGCACGGTCTCGCCGCGCGCCGCCGTGTGGAAAAACGACAGCAACACGCCGCCGGGACGCAGGGTCTCCGCCAGCCGCGGCACGGTGATGTGCAGCGTGTCGGTGTCAAGAAACTCCAGCGAGTCCCAGCCGAGAATAGCGTCGAATTGAGTGCGGGCGAAGTTTAGGTAGCGGTCCACGAAGCCTCGAGCGGCGTCGATTGAATACCGCTCGGCGCTGGACGCGCCAACGCCGCCGGCGTCGTAACAGTCGATCAGGTCGAGCGTATGGATCTTCGCGCCGAGGGCGCTCAGATACTCGATGTTGGCTTCGCTGACGCCGCCCAAGTCGAGGACTTCGCGGTTGCCGCTAGTCGGCATCAATTCAAAAAAGTGGCGTAGACCATTGCTCCGGCGCTGCGACTGCGCCGCCGCGAGGACGGGCGCCGCCGCCGGGTGCGGTCGACCGGCGACCGGCTCCGCGGCCCCTTCACCCTGGAACGCTTTACGGAGGAATTCAAACACGTCAGCTTAGCCGGCCTCCCGCCGCCGCCCGCGCGCCTGACGACTTGGCGAACCGGCTATTTCCCGTTCGACGACGGACCAGGAACCGTGCTGGGCTTGGGCGCCTGTCGAGCAGCCCCGCCGCCGGTTTCGGGTTTGACAATATCGATGCTGCCACGGAATACCGCCCCGTCCTCAATCACGATCCGGCTCGTCGTCAGGTCGCCTTCCAGCGAACCAGTCTTACGAATTTCGATGCGCTCGCCGGCGCGAACGTTACCGGTCAGTCGCCCGAGCACCGTAATGTCGCGCGCCTTGACGTCAGCGCTAACGTTGCCGTTGGGGCCTACTGTCAAGCTGTTTTCTTCCAGCTCGATGGCGCCTTCGATCTCGCCATCCACGTAGAGGTCCTCGTGGCCGGTGATCGTTCCCTTCACTTTCAATGACTTGCCGATCAAGGCCTGTCCTCCCTTGCGTTCGACGGGCTTTGCCGCGGGCGCAACCGGCGAGGAGCCCGAAGAGGGCGGCCTCGGCGCGGGCCTCGGCGGCGCTGACTCGGTCGGATTCGGCGTCGAGGTCGGCGCGGCGCCGCCTTCGTCTTTACGTCCCCACATGGATGTTCGCTTTGTCGAAAGCCCTTCTAGTATAACTGGGCATGGAGATGTCCGACGCGCCGTTTCGTACAGTCAGCAGCAAAACCGTTTTTGAGAACCGCTGGATTCGGCTCGTGCAGGACAAAGTCGAGGCGACGGACACGCCGCCGGGCGAGGCGCATCGATTCGAGTACACCTATCTCTCGGTAGCGGACGCCGTCATGGTTGTGGCCGTGACGCCCGAGGGGCGGATCCCCTTGATCCGTCAGTACCGCTACCCCAGCAAGACCTACAACCATGAGCTGCCCGGCGGCGGGACCGGCGGCCGCGACCCGCTGGAGACGGCTCGCGAGGAGCTTCTGGAAGAGACCGGCTACCGCGCCGGCAAGCTGGAGAAGGTCGGCGACTTTATCACCTACTGCGGATTGGCTGACGAGGTCTGCCATGTGGTCCTGGCCTGGGATCTGGAGCCGGGTCCGCAGCGGCTGGAAAAAACCGAGCGGATCGAGCTCCGGCTGGTGCGTTACCCGGAGCTGCTGGAGATGATCCGCACCAACGAGTTTCGCGACGGCATGGGGCTGGCGGCGCTGCACGCGGCGCGCCACCGGCTGGAAACGGCATTGGGGCCGCACGTGCGGGCATAACCGTTCGATCGCTACAATCAAAAGCATAAAGGTTGATGCCATCCCCCTCCATGCCACGCCTCCTGGGCCGGAATCGCTTACCCCTCGCCATCGCGCTCCTCGTTCCGTGTCTGCTGGGACCGGCTGGCGTGGGCGCTCAGGGGACCACGGCAGAGGCGCCGGAGCCCGCCAGCCGCCTGGAGCAGATTAACCAAGCGCGCGGCGAAAAAGCCGAAAAACTAGAGCCGGAGACGCCTGGCGAGATCGAACAGCTCATCGACCGCGCCATCACGGCCGGTTTCCTGGCCGAACCGTACAAGCTCGGCGTCAAGATCGGCGGATTAATCCCCGGCGGCGGCTTTTCCATGGGGCCGCGCTACTACCGTCCCGACCTTTGGAAAGAGAAGATGCAGCTCGACTTCTCCGCCGTCGGCTCCATCAATCAGTACTACGCGTTGGAAGCCACCGCCGCTTTTCCGAAAATCGCCAACCAGCGGCTGGACGCGGTTTTCACATTGCGGCGCAACGATTACCCGTCGATCAATTATTTCGGCTCCGGGCCGCGCACGGACAAGAACGACCGGTCGAATTTCCGCCGTGAGGACAACTTCTTCTATTCCCGCGTGGGCTGGCGGCCGGATCGCCGTCACCTGCTGCTGGGAATGGAAAACACCTTTCTGCTTCAAAATGTCGGACCCGGCATCAACTCCAGGCATCCGACCAGTGAGGAGGCGTTTTCGTTTGCAGAAACGCCCGGTCTTGAGATCCAGCCGCGCTACCTGATCACGGGGCCGTTTGCAAATTTCGACTTCCGCGACAAGCCCGGCGACCCCCATTCCGGCGGGGCTTTCAATGTGCGTTACCTCAACTATTCGGACCGCACCGAGCAGCGGTTTTCATTCCGGCGCCTGGAGGCGCAGGCCGAGCAGTACTTTTCGTTCTGGAACAAGAAGCGCGTGCTCGCGCTATTCAGCCGCGCGCAGCTCAGCTACGCCGACGCCGGACAAGGGATTCCCTTCTACATGCAGCCAACCTTAGGCGGCCCGGGCGACCTACGCGCCTACACGCAGTTCCGCTTTCAGGACAACAACTCGCTGGTCTTTACCGGCGAGTATCGCTGGGAGGTCTCCAGCGGTTTCGACATGGCGCTGTTCGCCGACGCCGGCAATGTGTTTCCGCGCCCTGGGCTGATCGGCTTTCGCAATATGCAAGGCGGCGGAGGCCTGGGCTTGCGATTCAAGTCGCGCGACAACATGGCTCTGCGCCTCGACATGGGGGTCGGCAGCGAAGGATTTCGGATATGGCTTTCCTCGGCAAGCGTTTTCTCGCAGTTTCGATAGCCGTCGTCGCGCTGTGGGGCCCGCCGGAGGCGTCGGGCGGACCGCGCTTCTTTGACGACGATCCGATCGAACGGATGCCGCCGCCGATGCCGGCGGACGCGGTGCGCGAGCGCGGCCTGAGCGACCTGTTCGACTTCTTTTTCCAGTCGTTGCGCAACCATGAGACGCCGCCGACGCCGGCGGGGGCCGTCAATACGCTCGGCGAGGTTCCTGACAGCGAGTGGTTCGTCAACCGGCACGGCCGCAACCGCATGAGCCTGGACGAGCTGCGCCGCGGCCCCGGCGACGATCAAGCTCCGACCGCGCCTTTCCGCGTGACCGGCGCGAAGACCGAAGGCGTGACGCCGGGATTCCGTATCCGCGACGCCGACGGCAGACTGTATTTTGTAAAGACCGACCCGCGGCGCTATCCCGAGCTTGCCAGCGCGGCCGACGTTGTGGGAACAAAGCTCTTCCACGCACTGGGCTATCACACCCCGCAGAACTATGTCCTACTGGGGACACGAGGGGATTTCTTCGTCTCCGAGGACTCGAAAATCCAAGGCGCCGGCGGCCAGACCAGGCCGATGAACGAGCGCGACCTGGACGAGGTCATCAAGCTGACGCCCAGGACGCCCGACGGCAAGCTGCGCCTGTTGGCCAGCCTGGCGCTCGAAGGCAGGCCGCTGGGGCCGTTCAAGTTCGAAGGCGTCCGCAAGGACGATCCCAACGACATCGTGCCGCACGAAGACCGCCGCGACCTGCGCGGATTGCACGTCTTCGCGGCCTGGCTCAACCACACCGACTCCAAGGCCAACAACACGCTCGACACGCTCGTGGAAGAGGACGGCGTTCGCTTTATCCGCCACCACCTCATCGACTTCGGCGCCATCCTGGGCAGCGACAGCGACGCGGCCAAGGATCCGCGCCTGGGCCACGAGCCCATGCTGTTGCGTGGGGGGCCGACCCTGCGCCGCATGTTCAGCTTCGGAGTCATTCCGCGGGACTGGGAGCTCGTTCGTTATCCCAATATCGGAGGCGTGGGCCGTTTCCAAAGCAGGTTGTTCGACCCCGACGAATGGGTCAGCAACTTCCCTAACCCGGCGTTCCTGCGGCGGTTGCCCGACGACGAATACTGGGCCGCCACGCACGTGATGGCCTTCAGCGAAGAGGAGATCCGCGCCGTCGTCGAAACAGGCCAATATTCCGACCCTGGCGCGGTCGCCTACATCACGCAGGCGTTGGTGGAGCGCCGCGACCGCATCGGCCGCAAGTATTTCAACAAGGTGCTGGCGCTCGACCGCTTTGAGGTTCGCGACGGGCGGCTGGAGTTTTCGGATCTGCTGGTGGAGCACGGCTTCGCTCCGAAGCGCGATTATTCCGTGGCTTGGTCGAGCTTTGACAACGCCGCCGACACACACCGAGAGTTGCCCGGCGAGCGGGATTTCGCCCTGCCGGCCGCTTGGCGCTCCGCCCCGGCGGGGGGCTATTTCGCGGCAAAACTCAGCGCAACCGGGGATGCCGAAAAGACCGTAACCGTCTATCTGCGAAAAACCGCCCGCGGCGAAGCAAAGGTCGTGGGCGTCGAGCGCGCTTGGTAAGGCGACGCCGCACCTGGCGCACGGCTTCGCCGTGCACGCGAGGCTGAGCCTCGCGAAGTAACTTGTTGTCGGGCCACAGGCCCGACTGCACGGCGAAGCCGTGCGCTACTTCGCGATGCCGCCCTCGGTCATCTTGCGCGAATCAAGCAGGCGATCGAGCTCTTCAGCCGACAGCTCGGTCTCCTCCAGCGCCACATCCTTCAGCTTGCGGCCCTCTTTGTAAGCCTTCTTGGCGATGGCGGCGCCCTTTTCGTAGCCGATCACCGGGTTCAAGGCCGTCACCAGGATCGGGTTCTTCTCCACCAGATCCGCCACGCGAGCCGCGTTGGGCTCAAAGCCGGCGATCGCCTTGTCCGCCACCAGCCGCGCCACGTTGCCCAGCAGCCGGGCGCTCTCCAGCAGGTTGTGGGCGACCACCGGCAACATCACGTTGAGCTGAAAATTACCCGATTGGCCCGCGATCGTGATGGTCAGATCATTGCCCATCACCTGCGCGCAGACCATGCAGGCAGCCTCCGGGATCACCGGATTGACCTTGCCCGGCATGATCGACGAGCCCGGCTGTAGCGAAGGCAGCGCGATGTCGGCCAGACCCGCCTGCGGACCCGAGTTCATCCAGCGCAGGTCGTTGCAGATCTTCATCAGGCTGACGGCCACGGTCTTCATCTGGCCCGACAGCTCGACGGCGGCGTCCTGGCTGGAGAGGCTGACGAAGTAGTTCTTGCTGGCCACGAACGGCAACCGGGTCTTCTCTTGGAGCCGCTTGGCCACGCGCAAGCCGAATTCACGGTGCGCGTTGACGCCGGTGCCGATGGCGGTTCCGCCCTGCGCCAGCGCCGCGATGCGAGGCAGTGCGCCCTTGATGCGGTCGATGCCCTGCTCAAGCTGGCCGGCCCAGCCGGTCAACTCCTGGCTCATGCGGATCGGCAGCGCGTCCATCAGGTGCGTGCGGCCGGTCTTGACCACGTGATCCACCTCGGCGGCCTTGCGCTCGATGGTCTTGTGCAGGTGGTCCAGGCCGGGCAGCAGCGTCTCGATGACATCGATGTAAGCCGCGACGTGGATGGCCGTCGGGATCACGTCGTTGGATGACTGCCCCATGTTGACGTGATCGTTGGGATGCACCTTACGGTCGAGCTTGCGCGAGGCGATCGTCGCGATCACCTCGTTGGCGTTCATGTTGGTCGAGGTGCCCGACCCAGTCTGGAAAATATCGACCGGGAAGTCGCGATCGTGCTTGCCGATCTCGACTTCCAGAGCCGCCGCCTGGATTGCCTCGGAGATGCCGCTTTCCAAGAACCCGAGCTCGGAGTTCACATAGGCCGCGGCGCCTTTGATCGCTCCCAAGGCGCGGATGAACGTGCGCGGAAAGCGTGCGCCGCTGACCGGAAAATTGTCAATGGCGCGCTGGGTTTGGGCGGCGTAAAGGGCGTCTTCGCGAACGCGGACTTCCCCCATCGAGTCATGTTCAATCCGGAAGCGATCGTCGGGCATTGTTCCCCTAGGTTATCTCACGCAAGGGGCCTCTCGGGAGCTACCGGATTCGGATGAGCGCGGGGGCGATCCGGACGCCGCTGCGACCCCTCCGCCCCTCCCGAGTACAATACGAGGAAGTGTCAGCCCATAGCGCAAAGACGTACTATCTGGAAACCTTCGGCTGCCAGATGAACGTGCACGACTCGGAAAAAGTGCGCGGCACCCTCGCCGCGCGCGGCTACCAGCAGGTCGAGGACCCCGAGGCCGCCGGGTTGGTGCTCTACAACACCTGCTCGATCCGCGACAAAGCCGAACAGAAGGTCTTGCAGCGCGTGGCCGGCTTCAAGCGCCATGCCAACGGCCGCAAATTCGGCATTCTCGGTTGCGTGGCGCAACACAACGGCGAGGCGATCTTTGACGCGGCGCCGCACGTGAACCTCGTCTGCGGCTCGGCGTCGTACAACCAATTGCCCAGCTTGCTCGAACGGCTCGAAGCCGGCGAGGACCGCGTCACCGGCCTGAGCCTGGACACCGACGAGACCTTTGACCAGCCGAACATCGAGCGCTCCCGCGAGCATTCCGCCTACATCACGATCATCGAAGGCTGCAACAAGAGCTGCTCCTACTGCGTGGTGCCGTTCACGCGCGGGCCCGAGCGCAGCCGGTCCTCGGCGGGAGTGATGGAGGAGGCGCGCCGGATTGCGGCCGCCGGCACGGGCGAGATCACGCTGCTGGGGCAAACGGTCAACAGCTACCGCGACCCTTCGGACGCCGGCTGGACCTTTGCGCGCCTGCTGGAGGCCGTCGGCGAGATCGACGGCGTGCGGCGCGTCCGCTTCACCACGTCGCACCCACAGGACTTCACGCCCGATATCGTGGCGGCCATCGACCGCAACCCGGCGCTGTGCGATTGGGTGCATCTGCCGGTGCAGTCGGGCTCGACGCGCGTGCTCGCCGGCATGCGGCGCACTTACACGCGCGACGAGTATCTGCGCGTGATCGACACGATCAAATCCGCCCGGCGCGACATCGTGCTCTCGACCGACATCATCGTCGGCTTCCCCGGCGAGACTCAAGAGGATTTTGAGGAGACGCTGAGCCTGGTCGAGCAGGTCGACTACGCGCAGATGTTCTCCTTCAAATACTCGCCGCGTCGGGGCACCGATTCGGTTGAGTTGGCCGATCAGGTCCCGGAGGAAGAGAAGAGTCGCCGGTTGCAGGTTTTGCAAGAGCTCCAACGGCGCATGCAGCTTCGCCGCAATCAGACCTGGGTCGGCCGCGAGGACGAAGTGCTGGTGGAAGGCCGCCGCGAAAAATTCTCCCAATGGCACGGGCATACGCCACAGAACCGGGTGCTCAACTTCAGCGACCCGGACGGAGTCGCCGACAGCGACGACCTGCGCGGCGCCTACTGCAAGGTTCGCGTGACCGCCGCCGGGCCGAACTCGCTGGTCGGCGAGCTGGTTGCCGTCGAGCGCAGGCCGGCCGCGGGTCTGCGGGTCTTGCAATCGCCTCCGGCCGACCTCCGCACAATGGCCTAGAGGCCCGCGCCGCTCGGTGCGGGGCTGAGATCCGGCCCTCGGCGTGATGGATCGAGCGCCGACTATCCGGTCAAGGATCGCTTGATCTTTCTCGTTTCAAGTCGGTTTCAAAAGCAATAAATGTCCGTTACCGTCGGGCCGCCGGAGCGGTCCGGCACGAGAGAAGCCCGGGAAATGGGGTTGCTTGTCGCCAGGGCGTCGATCCGCGCGACGATTTTCACCACAGTAAGGAGCCCCTATTTCCATGTATTCGTGTTTGCTTCGTTCGCTCCAGGCCCCTGGGCTTGCGCCCTCCTCTACGCAGGCGCCCTTGCGCTAGCAGTCCCCTTGGCGAGCCTCGCTCAGAGCAAGTTTGAGCGCATCGCCACCTTCGAGGTCATCAGTAACCTCTGCGCCGGACTGCCTCTGACCGACCCTTGTTATGACCAGGAGCACTCGGCTGAGATCGTCGTCTCCACGCCGGACGGCAAGACTTTGCTCTATAGCGACAGCCTCGGAAGGACCGTCGGTTTTATCGATATCTCCGACCCCGCCGCCCCGAAAGCCGACGGATTCATCGAGCTTGACGGCGAACCGACCTCGGTAGCAGTTGTTCGCAACTTTGCCGTTGTCGGCCTCAACACCAGCGAAGACTTCATCAATGTGGGGGGTGAGCTGGTCGTCATCGATCCGGCCACGCGCAACGTGGTCCGCAGAATTGACCTGCGCGGTCAGCCCGATTCAGTCGCGGTCAGCCCGAACAACCGCTTCATCGCGGTTGCCATTGAAAACGAGCGCAACGAGGATCTTTGCGTCGGCGGAACGCGTAACGGCGAGGAAGTCAGCGGCGGCGCGTGCAGGGCGGGCGGCGGCCAACTGGGCGTCGTCGGACAGTTGCCTGCCGGCTACGTGGTCATCGTGGACGTCATCGGCCGCGGCCCGGCCAACTGGGCCACGAGGCGCGTCAATGTCACCGGGCTGGCCGAAATCGCCCCCGCGGACCCGGAGCCCGAGTTCGTTTCCATTAACTCGGCCAACGTGGCCGTCGTCACCCTCCAGGAGAACAATCACCTCGTTCTGATCCATCTGCCCACTGGAACGGTCATCGACCATTTCCCGGCAGGCAAGGTCGACCTCAAGGAGATCGACACCGTCGAAGAGCGGCTAATCCCCTACGATAGCTCTCTGTCGGGCGTACCGCGAGAGGCGGACTCGGTGGTACGGCTCCCGCCGTTCCAGTTCGCGACGGCCGACGAGGGCGACATGGTCGGAGGCGGCCGCGGCTTCACGATCTACAACACCAACGGTCAGGTGGTCTACACCTCGGGCAGCGAGCTTGAAGATCTGACCAAGAAGATCGGGCACTACCCCGAGGACCGCTCCGCGAACAAAGGCAACGAGCCCGAAGGCATTGAGTTCGGTCTTTACAAGGGGCGCCGGCTGTTATTCGTGGGCTCCGAGCGTTCCAGTGTAATCTTCGTTTACGAGCTCAAGGGGGCCACCGGGCTGCCGGAGCTGTTGCAGATTCTGCCGGCGGGCGTCGCGCCGGAGGGCATGAAGGCGATCCCGTCGCGCGACCTGTTGGTGGTCTCGGCGGAGGCCGATTCTCGCGAGGACACGCTCCGCTCGGCCATCTCGATCTACCGCCTCGGCGGCAGGGGGACCTATCCGACCATCCAGTCGGCCAATGGCCCGAACGGCAAGCCTATCCCGTGGGCCGCGCTGTCCGCGTTGGCCGCTGACCGGGTCAACCCGGACAAGGCGTGGACTGTTTGGTACAGCTTCTTCGCCGAGAGCCGCATCTTCGAGATCGACCTGGCGCGCGAGATCCCGACCATCGTGCGGGCCATCCCGCTTATTTACCAGGGCAAGCCAGTCTCCGGCGACCTGGGGGGCATCGTGCAACGCATCGGCGGCGGCTTTTACGTCGCTTCCGAGGGCAGCGGCTCTTGCAACGCCCAAGGCTGTGACGCCGTGAGGTTTCCGAACCAGGTCTTCCGCGTCGATCCCTTCGGCGTGGTCACCAAAATCATTAACTTGCCGGCCTCGGTCAACGCCCTGCAGCGCAACAACGGCTTTAAAGGGCTGACTGTCGTGGGAGCGCCCGGCGCCGAGGTCATCTACGTGGCGTTTCAACGCCAATGGCCGCTGGGCGACCCGCCCGGGCACTGCCGCATTGGCCGCTACGATGTCGAGGCTGACGAGTGGACATTCTACTACTACCCGCTGGACACGCCGACTTCGCCTAACGGCGGCTGGGCCGGGCTCTCGGAGATCATCCACCTCGGCGGCACGCGCTTCGCCGTCATCGAGCGCGACAACCAGGCCGGCCAAGACGCCACGATCAAGAAGATCTACACGTTCAACACCGCCGGCGTCACGCCGCAGTCACAGGACAATCTGGTCGTGGATCCGGCTGAGCAGGGCTTCCCGCTGTTGTCCAAGACCGAAGCCTACGACCTGCTGCCTGTCCTCAAGTCAGTCAACGGCCAGGTGAAGGAAAAGGTCGAGGGTTTGATGATCGACGGCCGCGGCAACACCTGGATCAATACCGACAACGACGGGGTCGACGACTCCAACGGCGAGACCCAACAGATCAACCTCGGACCGGTGCTGTAGGCGGGTTCACCCCGCCACGGAGCGGGCGACCCGTCCAGGCGGCGCTCCCGAACCAGGGGAGCGCGGCTTTTTTTGCAACTCACCGGCGATCGGGGCGCGTTTGCGAGAATGCCGAGAGTAGCCGGTCCGCCGTATGCGTCCGCCTCGACAAGGAGGTTTGCAAATCTGCTCATGTCCGCCGAATGCGCCTCGGTGCACGAATACATTGCCGCTCAGCCCGAGCCCGCGCGCGGGATTCTCGAGCAGGTCCGAGCCGTTGTGCTCAGGGCGTTGCCTGACGCCGAAGAGCTGATCTCTTACAAAATCCCCACTTACAAAATCGGCGGCCGCGCCGTACTGTACTTCGCCGGATGGCGCCGGCACTATTCCGTCTACCCGGTCACCGCCGCACTGCGCGCCATGCTGGAACAGGAACCGGGGAACTTTACGGTTGAAAAGGCAACCATCCGCTTTCCGCTCTCCGAGCCCGTTCCAGAACGATTGATCGAACGGATCGCCATCCTGCGAGCAGAAGAAGTCGTCGCGGAATCGATGACAAAGTCCGGACGGCGATCTTAGTGGGCTACAATGCCCGCAGGTATGCCTGACTCGATCTCCCGACGCACCTTCTTCGCCGGCGCGACCCTCGCCGCCGGGGCCGCCGGAAAACTTGGCGCCGCTCCCGCGCCGCCGCGCGTGATCGGCGCCAACGACCGGTTGCATGTCGGCGTGATCGGCGCCGGCGGCAACGCCAACGGCCACATGCGCGCTCTCAAGTCGCTCGCCGAGCAGGACAACGTCGAGATCGTGGCCGTCTGCGATCTCTACGACAAGCGCCTGGACGCCGCCGCCGAATTCACCGGCGGCAAGCCCTACAAGGACTACCGCAAGCTGCTCGAGCATAAGGGGCTGGACTACGTCACCATCTCCGTACCCGAGCACTGGCACGCCCAAATCACCCTCGACGCCATCGACCAGGGCTTCCACGTCTACGTCGAGAAGCCGCTGACGCGCACGATCGAGGAAGGCAAGAAGGTCCGCGCGCGCGTCAAGGAATCGGGAATCAAGCTCCAATGCGGCGTGCAGGGCATGTCCGACGACTCCTACGAAACGGCGGCTCGCTACATCGCCGACGGCGCCATCGGCAAGCCGGTGCTGGCGCAGATCGACTACTCGCGCAACTATGAGGAGGATTTCTGGCAGCGGCCTTTCGATGATGACATCAAGCCGGGCGTCAACCTCGACTGGAAGACCTTCCTGGGACCGGCGCCGGAACGGCCGTGGGACCCAGACCGCTTTTTCTCGTGGCGGCGCTACTGGGATTACTCCGGCGGCATCGCGACGGATTTGTTCGTCCACCGGCTGACGCGGATCCTCAAGGCGTGCCGGCTGACCGCGCCCAGCCGGGTGGTCGCCACCGGCGGCAAGCATTTTTGGGAAGACAGCGCCGCGGAGATCCCCGACACCTTCAACGTCATGTTGGAGTACCCGCTGCCCGACGGCGGCGAGATGACGGTGCTGCTGGTCTCCACGATGGCCAACGAGCGTCCGGTCGACCACGTGATCCGCGGCCGCAAGGGAACGATCGAGTTTTCTCGTAGTGGGTTTGAGATCATCCCGGAGAAGCTTTTCGCCGACGAGGTCAAGCCGGCGGCGCACTCCAAGGGGGGCGGCGAGGATATGGCGCTACACCACCACAACCTGCACAACGCCATCCGGCACGGCGCCGAGTTGAAGTGCGACGTGGACTTGGGCTTCCACGGCGCGCTAGGCTGCCACTTGGCCGTGGAGTCGTTCCGCACGCGGAAGTACCTGACCTGGGACAGCAAGGCGGAGAAAACGGTCGAGGCCTGAGTCGTCGAGGTTGCTTGAGGGCCCGTACTGCCAGTAAGATGGAGATCTCGCACCGGCCCGAGCCGGCCGAATTTTGCCGCGCCGTCAGGCGCAAGGTCCGAACAGCAACGTAGCGCGCCCCAGGTTGCGCCCCAGAAACCCATGAGCTCACTCACCAAGCGGCCCGCCCTCTGCGCCGTTTTCTTCACCACGATTCTAGTTACGGCGGGATGCTTTGACATCGGCGCGGTCCCGGAGCATCTCGATCCCATCTTCGACGACCTGGCCACGAAGCCGCTGGTGATGGACCCCGTGGTGGCCACCTCGGTCGGTTACCACAGCCACACCAACGAAGACGGCTCCGTCATCGAGCTCGACACGAAGATCGGGGATTTTTCGCCGGCGGGAATCGAGGCGCGCGTTAACTTCTACAAGGAATTGGATGCACGCTTGCACGCCACTGGCGACGATCCGCAATACCCGACGATGCCGAAGCGCGACTCGCTAAAGACGGACCGTTGGATCAACTACGCGGTGGCCGAAGGCCGCATCGCGCGGGCGCTGTTTGACTTGGAGAAGGAAAAGGATTTCACAACCAGCCCGGGCTTCTATGTCCGCCTGCTGGGCAACGCGCTGTTCACACCGAGCGTGCTTGATTATGGGCCGGAGAACCAGCGTTACGGCCACATCATCGCCAGATTGGGCGAGGTCCCGACCGTGATTGAGCAGGCGCAAGTACAGCTCAAGTCGTCATCGGAGCTCCAGGTCAGCTCGGCTCGCGAGGGCGTGACGGGCTTAATCGAGCTGATCGAGCGCGGCATCCCGGCCAGCATGCCGCAAGGCCTGAAGGGCCAGTATGACGCCGCCGCCGGCCCGGCCGTGGAATCTCTGAAAGGGTTTGACCAGTTCCTGGCCGGGATGGACAAGAGCGGCGAGTGGCGGCTAAATTCGAACCTCTACGCCGAGCGTGTGAAGATCTACTCCGACGGCTACGATCAGTCAATCGACTCGATCCTGTCGAGCCTGCAAACGGAGTTTGACAACACCTACAAGCAGCTCATCGATACAGCCGTGCCGATCCACCGCGGCATCTACGGAGGCCAGCGCGCCCCAAACGATTTTGCGCTGATGCGCGACATCCTGGATGTGGTCTCCGACGACAACCGCCTTCGCGACAGCTCCGGCCTGCGCGCCCGGATCGAAGAGAACATCGCCGAGGTCAAACAGTTCATGCAGAGCGAGGAGCTTGTCGCTCTCCCAGCGATCGACTTGACCATCTCCGACACCCCGGAATTTCTGCGCCGCTCCAACCCGGTGGACGCTTTCCAACCGCCGCCGCTGCTCCATCCCGAAGAGGGCGCCCAGTACTGGGTGACGCCGATCCCAGCGAGCTGGTCGAACGCTCAGACTCTGTCTAAGTTGCGCGAATACAATAACTTCAAGCTCAAGATTGTGGCCATCGACGGATATGCCCGTTACGTGCAGGCCGTGCTCAGCGCGCAGGTCGAAGGGCAAACTAACCGGCTGATCCGCAACGTCGATCCCAACCAGGGGTTCACGCGAGGCTGGGTGTGGTATGTGGTGGAGTCGACCATCAACCTCGGCTACCAGGCCGGCAACCAGCAGTTCAAGCTCAATTGGCTCAAGTACAAGCTGGAGTTCCTGGCGAGCTGCATTCTCGACATTAAGCTGCACGCCCAGAATATGCCCGTCGAGGAAGCCCGTGAGCTGTTGCGCACCAAGGTGTTCATGGAAGGCGGAGCGATTGAGAGCGCGGTCCAACGCATTCAGATGAACCCGACCAATCAAGTGCTGGCCTACGTCGGCGCCAAGCAGTGGCTGGTGGTCAAGGACGGTTACCAGGAAGAGACCACGGACTTCAGCTTGCAGTCCTTCCATGGCAAAGCGCTGTCGTCGGGTCCCATGCCTCCCGACGCTCTGATCTACTCAGCCGTCGGCAAGCAGAAACAGTAGAAGCAAGCAGGGGAGCGCCGGGAATCGGCGGGACGTATGCTGCCCGACTCGCCAAAAGCCAATGCGCTGATCTATCTGGCGGCCTTCTGCATCGTCATCGCGGGCCTCAAGGAGGCCCGCGATATCGTTTTGCAGGTGCTGATCGCGGGCTTTGTAGCCAGCGCCATTGCGCCGCCGATTTTCTACCTCAAGAGCCGGGGCGTCCCGTTCGTCCTGGGCCTGTCGCTGGTGGTGGCGGCCCTGCTTGGCGTGGTGGGATTCATGGCCGGCGTGGTCGGCTCCTCGATCAATGACTTTACGGGACAGTTGCCGCTGTATGAGCAGCGAGGCCGTCAGGCTCTAACCAAGCTCACGGCCTTGTTGGAGCAGCTCGGGTTCCACATCGCCTTGGACCGCACCCTGGTTGAGCTGTTCGATCCGGGGCAGATCATGGGCCTCGCCGGCGGCGTCTTCGCAGGCTTGGGGGCGGTGCTGGCCAACTCTTTTCTAATCCTCATCATGGTGGTCTTTTTGCTGCTCGAGGCCTCGACGCTGCCCTGGAAGCTGCAAGCGGTGTTTGGCGAGCAAAGCCGCGCTCTGGAGCGATTTCATAGTCTGGCCAAGAGCATCAACCAGTACTTGGTGATCAAGACCTGGATCAGTCTGGTAACCGGCGTGCTGGCCGCCGGGCTATGCTTTGTGTTCGGGTTGGATTTCGCGTTGCTGTGGGGCTTGCTGGCCTTCCTGCTCAACTATATTCCAAACGTGGGCTCGATTTTGGCGGGCGTGCCTCCGGTCTTGTTGGCGGTCGTTCAACTGGGCCCGCTTCAAGGGGCCGTCATCCTGGCCGGCTATGCCTTGATCAACAACGTGCTCGGCAACTTCATCGAACCACGGTTCATGGGCAAGGGACTGGGACTTTCCGCATTCGCCGTGATCGTTTCGCTGATTTTCTGGGGCTGGGTGCTGGGACCGGTTGGCATGCTGCTGTCGATCCCCATCACGATTGCGGTCAAGCTGGCCATGGAAGCACGGGAGGAGACGATGTGGATCGCCGTTCTGCTCGGCTCCGGGGCCGCGGCGGAAGAACGGATCGAGGAGCTGCGCTCCTCAGCCGAGCTTCCCGCCGTGAGTGCGGGAGGGTCCGCACCGCCCAAAACTTGAACGCGGCCAGCGATCGAGGACGGGCCCATGCTTCTCGATAAACGGGAATCTTGTTGTTTCCCGGCCCCCGGCGCGCTACGATGACCGCATCAGAGGACCCTACATGCTCATTTCTCGGAGACAGTTGATGAAACAAACCGTTGCGACCGCGGCCTTCGCTACAGCGATTCCCGCGGCGCCTTCCAGCAAAGGCTACAACCTCGAGGAGATCGAGCAGAAGCTGGCCAAGGGCTCCGGGATTTCCGGCGTCCACAAAGCCGACCTGCCGACGCCGTCCCTGCTGATCGACCTCGACAGCTTTGAGCACAACATCAATCACGCGGCCGACAACGCCAAGAAACACGGCCTCGACATGCGACCGCACGCCAAAACCCACAAAACGCCGGAGATCGCCAAACGCCAGATCGCCAA
>CAYOPA010000059.1:0-16982 GCA_964405625.1 uncultured Bryobacterales bacterium | reverse complement strand
ATCCTGCGATCCGCGCAGCGGGAGCGTATTCGAGCCCGTAGGGCGGCATCCCAATAACCCGGCCCGTTAGGGCCGGGTTTGCGTCGGTCGCGAAGCCCCCTTCTTTCTTGGGTTTACCAACGACCGGGTGCGGCCGCTGACGGTAGAGCGCTAACGCCTGCCGCCTCGACTCCCAGGTCGAGGCCCTTCCGGCGACGTCGTCGATACGCGACGACGCGGCTCGGCTGGAGCCGCGCGCCACACTTGCGGGCCGCCCCCAAGGGAAAGCGACGAGCTCATTCCGGCGTCGCCGCCTGAAATCGGGCTTTGCCAACAACCTTATTTGTGAGCGCTTTTGTCGATCGCGACCACCGTCCCGCGTCATCCCAGCAGGAGACAAACCCCATGAAGGTGATGGTATTGGTGAAAGCCACCGCGGAGTCCGAAGCCGGAGAGCCCCCGGACGAGCAGCTCCTGACCGCGATGATGGCCTACAACGAAGAGCTCGTCAACGCCGGCGTCATGCTGGGAGGCGAGGGCCTGCAACCCAGCTCCAAGGGTGTCCGCGTGCATTTCAACGGCGCGGACCGAACCGTGACTGACGGCCCTTTCGCCGAAACCCGGGAGCTGGTCGCCGGCTACTGGCTCTGGCAAGTAAGCTCGATGGAAGAAGCCGTCGAGTGGGTCAAGAAATGCCCGAATCCCATGGCCGGACCGTCCGACATCGAGGTTCGGCCGTTGTACGAGATCGAGGATTTCGGGGACGCCGCAACACCGGAGCTGCGCGAGCAAGAGCAACGCCTGCGCGAGCGGACCCAGGCAGGCTAATCAATCAAGTTGAAGCGGCCCCACACGGTGGTTCCCTGCCCAGGGTGCAGCACGACCACCTTAATCGCGGAAAAGATCCCCGAAGACTGCGGCAGCAGCGCGTATTCGCTCGCGGGATCGTCATTCAAGCGGATGCGCAGCTTGCGGGGACAGTCGTTGAGGATGAGCACATTGCGGGCGACCTCGCCGACATAAAGCGTCGCGCCCTCTTCGCCGCTAGCATTCCAGGTTTGCATGACTTGAGGAAAGCATAGCGGCGAGTAGGGCGCGAACGCAACGCCGGACTACCGCGCCCCCGACGCCGCCTTGTTCGGCTCCCACAGGGTCTCCGCCACGCCGAGCTCGGCGCAGGCCTGACGGCTCCACACAAAGAGCGCGTCCGAGAGCCGGTTGATGTAGCCCAGCGCTTCGTCGGCGACCTCTTCCCGCCGCGCCAGCGCGACCAGAATGCGCTCCACCCGGCGGCAGATGGTGCGGGCCAGGTGCAGCTCGGCGTTCAGGCGGCAGCCGCCGGGCAGCACAAAGGAGCGCAGCGCGGGCAGCTTCTCGTTGCAAGCGTCAATCTCGCGCTCCAGTTGCTCGATGTCAGCCTTGTTCACGCGCGGCTGCTTGGGATGCACTTCGCCTGGGTCGGTAGCCAGCAGCGACCCCAAATTGAAAAGCTCATGCTGCACCCGCAACAATATCGCGTCGAGATCCGCCGCGCCCGCCTCCGCCGCCGACACCCGCGCCATGCCGAGCGTCGAGTTGAGCTCGTCAACCGTGCCGTAAGCCTCGATGCGCAGGTCGTCCTTGGGCACCCGGCGGCCGTTGACCAAGCTGGTCTCGCCGGCGTCGCCGCGCCGGGTGTAGATGCGATTGAGCGCGAGCTTGGGGTCGTTGTAAACGGATTCGGCCATGCATTCATCGTAGCGACGGCGACGCAGCGTATGTGGCGGCGAACTGCGCTTCGACCTCGCGGTGGGTCATCACCCACAGGCCGTAGATCCCCAGCGCCGTGCCGATCGGGATGCCCGGCAGATTCAGCGCCGAGAGCACAATCGTCAGGATGCGAGCCCACGATTTGTTGTTCAACAAGCCCCAGCCCGCCAGAAACCCCGGCAGCGTCAGCACGATCATGAAGATGCCGAGGCCGACCACCAACATGCCCACGATCGCCGGAGCGGCGGCCGCCCCAGGGTCCCGCACCGCCGCCTGCGACGCCGCCAGCAGGCCGAAACCCCCGACGAGCGACACAATCAGCGCCCCGATGATCAGGCTGATCGCGCTCCACACGATCGAAAGGATCGCGATCAGGCGCACGTGGTCCCGCATGGTCATTCGATGTGCTCCTCCCGGGGGTTATACGACAGCCCCGCCCCGATTTGTTCCCTACAGCCCCGGAACCGGCGGCTTGACCGGCTGCCAAGGAAGTACGCCGCTCATACGCATCTTCCGTTTGTAGACCTTGTCCGTGTTGGTGGCGTAGAGGGTCTTCATGTCCGGACCGGCGAAGACGATGTTCGACAGAAACTTGCGTTGCGGCTTGCTCAGGATGCCGACCACGCGGCCCGGCTGATCGCAGATTTGGATTCCTTCGTTGGTCGCCACCAGCAGATGGCCGTCGGCGCCAATGGTCATGCCGTCCGCCCCTGAGGCCGAGCCCGTGTCCGGCGTCTCCAGCCTGTAGAATTTCTGGCCGTTCGCCAGAGAGCCGTCGGGCTGAATCTGGAACGACCACACCCACTTCTCGCGTGAATCGTTGACCATCAGCAGCGACTGATCCGGCGACGTGATGACGCCGTTGAGGAAGCCCGAGGCCTTGTCCTCGAACACGACTCGCGCCGCGCCGCCCTTGGGGACGTGGTAGACCTGCTTGGTCGTCGGGCTGGTGAAGTAGATGTCGCCGTTGGCCAGCACGGCGATGTCGTTGGACTTCACTCCCGAGGCGACGACCTCCTCCTGCTTGGTGGCCACGTCGATCGCCACGATCTGCGCTTTGTCATTGCGGCAGGAGTAGAGCCTGCCGTCGGGGCCGAACATCAGGCCGTTGCTGGCGCCGCTGTTTTCGAGGAACAGGCTCGCCTTGCCGGTCTTGGCGTCGATACGCCAGATTTTGGACTCCGGCACGTCAGTAAAGTAGACATCGCCGTTGGGCGCCACGGCCGGACCTTCCGTAAAGTTGTGGCCTTCGCTGACGAGCTCCCAGTCCGACGCGGGATCGGCAAACTCCAGCACGAACTGGCGGTCGCCGACGCGGCTCTTGTTGGCCTGGATCGGCTTCTCTGCGTCAGCCCACAGCCAGGACAGCGCCTCGGGGAGGATGGCGCGGCCGTGGACGTTGTTGTGCTGCTCCTCGCCGGTGACCCACTTGTAGTCGTATCCCGCGAACTCAAACGAGGCCGCCATGTCCTGGTTGGCGATCCACCAGGAGCCGGAGTAGATGTTGTTGTCGTTGCTGCCGTCCTGCAAGAAGATTTTCAACGGCCGGGGCTCGTGCTTGCGGACCAGCGAGGGCAGAATCTGGCCGCCGCGCAGGTTGACGAAGCTGCCGACAAAGCTCAGCACCCGCCGGAAGACGTCCGGCCGCTCCCAGGCCGCCACGAAGGCCGCGATGCCGCCCGATGACGATCCGCCGATGCCGCGCAGGTTCGGGTCGTCGGTCAGCTTGTAGCGCTTGCCGACCTCGGGCAGGATCTCGTCGATCAGAAAGGTGGCGTAGCGATCGCCCAGAGCGTCGTACTCAAAGCTGCGGTTGTAGCGGTCCTGGTGCTGGTCGCCATGGGCCTTCAGCAGCCCCCATTTGACAAAAATGCCGATGGTGACGGGCATGCGGCCTTGTGCGATGAGGTTGTCGAGCACGATCGGCGCCATCCAGGCGCGCTCGCCTTCGGTGTTGATGAAGCTGTGCCCGTCCTGGAAAACCATCACGGCCGCCGGCTTGGAGCCGTCGTACTGCGCCGGGACGTAGATCCACACATCGCGCACCGTGCCGGGATAGACCTGGCTGGTCCACTCAAAGCGCTCCAGCTTGCCCTCGGGGACGCCGGCTTGCTTTTTGGAGTCGGAGCCCAGGACGTGGGTCTGGGCGAGCAGCGGCACGGCCGCGAGGACGAGCAGGGCTAGGCGAAGCATCCCCAGGATTCTACAGCAGAACCCGATCCCCCCGCCCGAGGTGTAACAGCGGTGCGCGCTGGTGAATCAATCCAAACAGAACCTGGAGAATAAACGCAATGACACGATTTGCAAGAAGCAGCGCTATCCTGCTCGCCGCCTTAGTCCTGACATCTGCTGGCGGTTTTGCCGCTGTGGACGATCGAAAAGCTCGCATCTCGACCGCCGAAACATTGGAAATCCCCGGAGGCTCGCTGGAGCCGGGCGTGTACATCATGGAGCTAACGGCCGGCTCGGACGGCAAGAGCGTCGTCGTCTTTCGTGATGGCGACAGCGACAAGCCGATCGCCACCGTGCACACGCAGGCTATTGAGCTAAGCAAGACGATCGGCCAGTCGGAGCTCACCTTCTATGAGACTCCCGGCGACGAGCCCCCGGCTCTGCGCACCTGGTTCCACCAGGGGCTTGGACACGGACACGAATTTATCTACCCCGAATCCCGCGGTCGGGAAATCGCGAAAAGCGCACGCCGTAATGTACCTACGATGAGCGACGGCGACTTCAAGAAATTGGCGGCTGGCGAAGAATACAAAGGGGAGATCTCCTCGTTTGGCCCCAATGGCCAGAGGTCCAAGCTGGAAGCGGGTTGGGCGTACAATCAGCGCGTCGATTCCAAAACTTGGCGCCCCGATGAGATCGTACGTAGCGAGCCCGTCGAGTCCCGTTTGCAACAGATAATCCGCAAGGAAATCGTCACGCTGCCGTTCTACAGCGTATGGGACCGCATCGAGTTTCGGCTGAACGACCAAGGCCACGTTCATTTAATGGGGAGCGTGTATCGTCCCACGATGAAGAAGAGTATCGAGCGGGTTGTCGAGAGGATTGAGGGCGTCACGAAGGTGACGAATGACATCGAAATCCTCCCCGTTTCGCCGATGGATGACGAAATCCGGCGCGCGGTCTATTTCAACATTTACTCCCACCCGGCGCTACAGCAGTATCAACTGCGGGCGGTCCCGCCAATCCACATCATCGTCTCCAACGGTAACGTCGCCCTAGAAGGGGTAGTCGCCAACGAGATGGACAAGAATATCGCCGGCATGCAAGCTAACACGGTCGGCGGCGTCTTTAAGGTGGAGAATAATCTGCGCACCGATTCACGGTGAAGAGACACTCCCCTCAAGAGGGACGTCATTAATATACGGCCGCCCGCAAGCCCCGCGGAATTGGGCGGGTCCGGTTGAATCAATTGCTAAAGGAGACCACACCATGCTGAGTTGGAGCTTAACCTTTCTGATCATCGCGCTGATTGCCGGAGCGCTCGGTTTCGGCGGCATCGCGGGCACGGCGGCGGGCATTGCGAAGATCTTGTTCTTCGTGTTCCTGATCGTCTTTTTGATCAGCCTTGTCACGGGGAGGAGGGTCGCGTAGCCCGCCTGCCTACTGGCCGGTCGCCCGCCTTGCGACTTCCAAGTTGTAGCGGGCGTCCTCGTCGTCGGGCGAATATGCCAGAGCCGCCTGGAAGTCTCGGGCGGCCTCTGCGTATCTCCCGGCTTGGTAGAGCTCCTGGCCGCGTAGCTTATAGACCTCCGGTCCCAGGCGCCAGTGATACTTCATGGCCTGCTCGAAGCTCTCCCAACCTTCCTCGGATCGTCCCAATCGCATCTGCGCCACGGCGAGCTGAGCCCAAATCTGCGGCGCTTGCCGGTACATGCCGACGGCCTCCTGGTAAAGCTCGGCCGCCTTGGCCCAGTTCTTGGCCTGGGCCTCCAGCAGACCCAGGTTGCCCAACAGAAAGGCATGCTCCTCGGTCTCCTTTTCAACGACCTCCAGCGCCCGCTCCCAGGACTGTTGCGCCTTGATCCGGTCGCCGCGCTGGTGATAAACGCGGCCCAGCCAGGTCCAGGGACGTTCTTTTTCCGGCGACTTGGCGACGGCGTCCTGCCACAGCCGCAGATCGTCGGACCAGACCGCCGCCCGCGCCCAGGTTCCGCCCGCGTAAACAAGCAGCAGCGCCGCCACGACGCCGTATGGCGCCTTCGAGCGCAGATCAAACAAGCGCGTCAATCCCCATAGCAAGACCAGGAAAAAGCCGATGGCGGGCAGATACAGGCGGCGCTCGGCGGCGAAATCCGCGATGGGCACAAAGCTCGTGGTCGGCGCCAGCGTCAGCAGAAAGAACAACGCCCCAAACACCGCCAGCGGCGCCCGCCGGCGGAACCAGACCGCGGCCCCGACGATCGCCAGCAGCGCCAGCAGCGCCAGCCACGAAAAATGCTCCATCAGCGAAGACGAGGCGGCAATATCGGGATCGTGATTGAGCCCGAACGGCGCAATAAGCTGGCCGATGTAGCGGAAGTACATCCGGAGCTGCGTGAACGAATACTCTTGCCAGTCCAACCCGAACCCCGCGCTTTGCGACGACAACGCCGGCTTGACCACAAAGAAGAATCCCGCCACGGCGCCCACGACGAAAAGCCCGTAGGTGACCGCGCTCTTCTTGAGGCCGCGCCAGTCGCCGCGCGAGAGCAGCAGGTAGTCGAGAAGCAGGATGACCGCCGGCAAAGTCAGTTTGTCTTGCTTGGTGAGCACGGCGCCGACGAAGCAGGCCATCACCAACCCGGCCGTCGCCCAGCGGCAGCGGTCCCGCCAAGCCACGAACGCCCACAGGCCGCCCAGGTAGAATGTCGCGCCCAAGACCTCCGAACGGCTGGAGATATACGCCACCGACTCGGTCTGGATGGGGCTCAACAGCCAAAGCAGCGGTAGGCCGTAAACGAAGAGGTTGCGGAAGGCCCGCAGCCGCTCGTCGAGCTCAATCCGCCCGAACAGCGCCGCGAGCAACCGCCACAGCAGAATCGCGTTCAGCCCGTGCAACAGCACGTTCACCAAGTGGAACCCAAAGGGCTCAAAGCCCCCGGCGATTCGGTGGTTGGCGATGAAGGTGAGCATCAGCGCCGGCCGCATGGAGCGCATGAGCTGCTTGGCGTCGGGCTGGCGGACAACGCTGGCGCCTTCCATCAGGTCGAAGTCATCGAGCACGAACGGACCGTTCAGCGCCGGCGCGTAGACGGCCAGTGCTAACGCGATACAGGCCGCCGCAAAGACCCAGCCCCACGGAAAGGGCTTCCGCTCCGCATCGGCGGACGCGGCGTTGGTGACGCGCCGTTTTTTCTTGGAGTCCGCGCTCATCGGAACATCAGACGTCGTACTTGGTCCAGATCGCTTCCCACTTGCCCTGGGCCTTGAGAAGCAGCTCGATCACCTCGCGCATGGCGCCGTCGCCACCGGCTCGGGGGATGCGGTAATGCACCGCTTCCAGCACTTCGGGCCGGGCGTTGCTCGGCGCCGCCGACAGCCCGACGCGCTTGAGCAGCGGTAGGTCGGTGACGTCGTCGCCCACGTAGGCGATCTCCTCGGGTCGCAGGCCGGAGTCCTGCAAGACCTCTTCAAACAGCGGCAGCTTCTCGGTATTGCCTTCGAACAGGTACTTCATGTGCGCCGTGCGGGCCCGCTCCCGAACCGCCAGCCCGCCGCGGCCGGAGATGACGCCGGTGGCGACCCCGTTCTTCCAGGCCCACTGCAGCGCCATACCGTCCTGGCAGTCAAAGCCCTTGGTTTCGCTGATGGAGCCGTCGGGCAGGGGCATGAAATAGACGCGGCCGTCAGTGAGCACGCCGTCGCAATCCATGAGCAACAGCTTGATCTTGCGAGCCCGCTCCACGAGCTCGGGCGGGTGGTTTTCGAGGTCGGCCATGAAGCTCCGATTGTATCGCGGCGATCGTTTTTCGTACGGGCGCCGGTGGCGCGGGCTTTCGCGAATCGGGATAGGGGGGCGCTCAACTCGAGGTCAATCTCGGAATCTCCAGCGAGTCGAGGCATTCGTTGGGCAGCGCAATCGACAGCGCCGGGCGGTTCGCCTGCCGCCACGGACCATGGATAGCGAAGCGGCGCGAGCAGGAAGCGCGAACAGGGCCAACAAGGGCGGCTTCATGCAGGCCTACAACGCCCAGACGGCGGTGGACTGCCAGGCGCGGGTGATCGTGGCGGCGGCGATCACCCAGGAGGCCAACGACAGCAAGCAACTGACGCCGATGATCGAACAGACCGCCGTCAACATGGGCCGGAAACCGCGGGCCGTCAGCGCCGACGCGGGCTACCGGAGCAAAGGCAACGTGAGCGGCGAGGGCGTGGCGGGAATGGGTCTGTACATCGCCGCGGGGCGGCTCAAGCCTCGGCTAAAGAGGCGATGCGGCATAAGCTGCGAACCGAGGCCGGACAAGCGGTGTACAAGATGCGGAGGGCGATCGTAGAGCCCGTCCCCGGCCAGACCAAGTGCGCGCCGAATGGGAAATCATCTGCCTGACGCACAACCTGCCGAAGCTGTTTCGCTCCGGTTGGACGCCGGCAATGGGCTGAAAAGGGCCATTGCGGCCCAGCGGGAGCGAGAACACGCCTCCCACACGGCTGCAAGGCCCTGCCGCGAGCCGCGAGCGCATTGTTGACGAACGCCATTGTGCCGGAACACGGGCTCGCCAAGGAAGAATGCGGTGCGCGGACGGCTTATCTCCGACAGACTCCTTGCGTCTCCAGGCACGCGGCCTTGTCGGATTCATGGGCGATGCGAACGGATTCTTGCAGAGTCATCGGGAACATCCTCCACCTGTTCCTTTGCGCCAAACCCGCCCCCAAGCCGACAAACAATCGGAGCGCTACAATGCGCGGTGAGATGAGCGAACAATCCCGCCGCACCTTCCTCTCCGCCGCGACCGCGGCCGCCTTCCAGATCATACGCCCCGAGCTTGTGCGCGGCCAGGGAAATCAAAAGCTGACCGCCGGAATTGTCGGCTGCGGCGGCCGCGGCACGCGCGGTGTGGCCGAGATGATCTCCGGAAACCCCAACGTCGAGCTTGTCGCCATGGCGGACCTGTTTGAGGATCAGCTCGAAAAATCGCTGACCCGCCTGCGCGATTCCGACGAATTCAAGCCCGAGGTCCGCCGCAACATCCAGGTCGCCCCGGAAAACCATTTCTACGGCTACGACGCCTACAAGAAGCTGATCGACTCCGGCGTGGATATCGTGCTGCTGCACACGCCGCCGGGCTGGCGGCCGCTGCACTTGGAGTACGCCGTCAACGCCGGCAAGCACATCTTTGCCGAAAAGCCGCTGGCCACGGACTGCGTGGGCGCGCAAAAGGTGATGCGGCTGGCGAAGCTGTCGGAGGAGAAGAAGCTGACGGTGATGATCGGCGCGCAGCGGCGCTCACAGAAGGAGTACGTAGAGACTGTCCAGCGCATCCAGGACGGCGAGATCGGAGAAGTCCTCGCCACTTACGCCAACTGGATTTCCGGGCCGGTCTTCAAAGGTCTGGAGTTTGAGGACAAGACCGAGCCAGGCTCGCTCGAATGGCAACAGCGCGCCTGGTACCAGCACGTCTGGATCTGCGGCGACCAGATCGTCGAGCAGCACCTGCATAACATCGACGTCATCAACTGGGTGATGGGGACTCACCCGGTCAAGGCGGTCGCCTCCGGCGGCGCCATCTGGCGGCCGGAGGACCGCCGGCATGGCAACATCTACGACCACTGCGCCACGGATTTTGAGTTCGCCAACGGGGTGCGCATGTCCAGCCACTGCCGGCAGTACCCCAACTCCGGCAAAGACGGCGGCGCGCGGCGTATCGACGAGCTGGTGATCGGCTCCAAGGGCCGCTCGGACTGCCGCGACAGGGGCGAGCCGGGCGAGAACCCCTACGTCCAGGAGCACATCGACATGGTGCGCTCCATCCTGGGGACGGGCCCCTACCAGAACCGCACGCTGGAGGTGGCCGAGTCCACGATGACGGCCATCATGGGGCGCGAGGCGGCCTATTCGGGCTTGGAGCTGACCTGGGATATGGTGATGAATTCTAAACAGGATTTGACGCCGAAGGATCCCAGCTTGAGCGACCAGTTCGAGATCCCGGCTCGGCCCGTGCCGGGGGAATATAAGTTCGTGTAGGGACAGCACCCGCCGCGTAAACGCGGGTGGCTCGTTGTGGCGAATACACGGTCGTGTAGGGGCGGGCGGCCGCCCGCCCACACCTGCACGACGCTGGAGATCCAAGTGGTTTTGGGCGGCTTTCCAGCCGCCCCTACGCGTTTCCATGAGAGCATGGACTATGCTTGCTCGCCTGCTGCTGCTCGCCTTGGCGGCCGTCTGCGCCCTGCCTGCTCAAAACCTTCCCTCCATCGCCGACAAGACCGGCGGGATGAAGCGGATGGCGGGCCTCTTCCCGCTGTATCTCGACTCCGACAAGGGCGAAGTCTGGCTGGAGATCCCCCGCTTTGACGAGGATTTTCTGCTGGTGCAGTGGCTGAGCCGCGGCCTGGGCTACAACCCGATCGGCCTGGACCGCGCCCAGCTTGGCGAGACGAGCCTGGTGCGTTTTCGACGCTTCGGCCGGCGCGTCCTGCTCGAAGAGCCCAACCAAGCCTACCGCGCGACCAGCGGCGACGTCGATGAGGCGCGAGCGGTGGCGGAGTCCTTTGCCGCTTCGGTCCGCTTCGGCGCCGACATCGCCGCCGAGACCAACGGCCGCGTGTTGGTCGACTTCACGCCGTTCCTTTTGCGCGACGCCCACCACGTTACGCCGCGGTTGAGCGCCGCCAGCGAGGGCGACTTTCGCCTCGACCCCAAGCGCAGCGCCGTCCTGCTGGACGAGGCGCGGGCCTTCCCAAAGAATTGTGAGCTCGAATCCCTGCTGACGTATGAAGGCTCCAAGCCGGGCCGGGGCGTGCGTGAAACGACGCCGACGCCGGAGGCCGTCACGCTGCGGGTGCGCCACTCGCTGGTCGCCTTGCCCGAGCCAGGCTATCAACCGCGCAAGTTTGACCCGCGAGCCGGCGTGGGCGCGGTCCGGTTCGCGGATTACTCCGCGCCGCTGGATGCGCCGCTGGAGACCCGCTGGATCCGCCGCCACCGGTTGCAGAAACAGGACCCCTCGGCGCCGATGTCGCCGCCGGTCGAGCCGATTGTCTACTACCTGGACCGCGGCGCGCCGGAGCCGGTGCGCTCGGCGCTGCTCGACGGCGCCCGCTGGTGGAACGAGGCGTTTGAGGCCGCCGGCTATCGCGACGCCTTCCGCGTCGAGCTCCTTCCCGCCGAGGCCGACCCGCTCGATTTGCGTTACAACGTCATCAACTGGGTGCATCGCTCCACCCGCGGCTGGTCCTATGGCGCCTCGGTCGCCGATCCGCGCACCGGCGAGATTCTCAAGGGCGTGGTGACGCTGGGCTCGTTGCGCGTGCGCCAGGACCGCTTGCTCTTCGAGGGACTGACCCCCTATTTCGGTCCGACCAAGCCCGCCGGTCCGTCCCCCGTGGATGTCTCGCTGGCCCGGCTGCGGCAGCTTTCGGCGCACGAGGTGGGCCACACCCTGGGTTTTGCGCACAACTTCGCCGCCAGCAGCTACGGCCGCGAGTCGGTGATGGACTACCCGGCGCCGCTGGTCAAGATCACCGAAAGCGGTGAGCTCGATCTCTCCGACGCCTATGCGGTCGGCATGGGCGAGTGGGACAAAATCACCGTTCGTTACGCCTACTCCCACTTCCCGCAAGGCGCCGACGAGGACGCCGAGCTGGAGCGCATCCTGGCCGACGCCGACGAACGCGGATTGCTGTTCATCTCCAGTGAGGATTCGGCATATCTCGGCTCGCACCACCCGCTGGCGGCGCCGTGGGACAACGGCGACGACCCGGTGGCGGCTCTGCGCCACACGATGGAGGTCCGCCGCATCGCCCTGGAGCGCTTCGGTCTCGATATTGTTCCGCCCGGCACGCCGCTGTCGGAGCTCGAGCTGTGGCTGACCCCGCTGTATCTGCACCACCGCTACCAGGTGGAGGCGACGGCGAAGATGCTGGGCGGAGAGTACTTCGACTACGGCGTCAAGGGCGGAACCGGCCGCAAGGTCGAGCGCGTCCCGGCGGCGCGTCAGCGCGAGGCGCTGGAGGCGCTGCTGGAGACCCTGGATCCGGCCGCGCTGGCGCTACCGGAGCGGATCATCGAGCTGATCCCGCCGCCTGCTTTCGGCTATCGCGACCGCCGCGAGACGTTCGACAGCCGCTCGGGCCGCCGCTTTGACCCGCTGGCGGCGGCGCGGGTGGCGGCGGACATCACGCTGGCCGCCATGTTGGAGCCGACCCGGGCGGCGCGCTTGCTGGAGCCTTCGGCCGAACGGGAGCCGGTGCGCTTGAGTAACGTCCTGACGGCCATCCGCGCGCGGCTGGGATTTGACGCCGCCGGCTCCAGCGATCCCTGGCGGCAGGCCGTGCAGTCGGAGGCCCAACACGCCTTCATCGAGCATTTGATGAAGCTGGCGTCGTCGACGCAGGCGGCATCGCAGGTCAGGGCGATCGCCGAAGGACAACTGGCGAGCTTGGCGGGAGTGGCCCCGAACGGCCCGGAGCTGCAAAGGTTCCTCCGGCGTGAAGGACCGGAGGCGGAACCGGCCCAGCCATTGCCGGCGCCGCCCGGCAGCCCAATAGGCCAGTAGCCCCCAGTGGTGACGGGCATTCCTGCCCGTCGCAGAGCCTGGATGAGCTCTCGCAGCGTCGGCTTTCGAGCAGAAGGCCGGACAAGAATGTCCGGCCCTACCTTGGTCCCTCTACCACTCCTTCAAGCGAATATTCCGATACTCCACCCGCATCGGCGGGCCCACATGCACCTGCACGCCGATCAGCCCGTCATCGGGACGGTTCGGTGCGTCGTCATCGATGACCACGCACATCAGCCGCTGATTGATCAGGTGCATCAGAGTATTCCCCCGCGCGATGATGTGCGCCTCGTTCCAGCCCTCGCGCATGTGCCGAGCCATCGGGTCCGGCTCGTCGAAAGTCGAAAGCAGCACCGGCGGCCGGCCGCCCACCACGTGCGACACCTGCCCGCGCACGGCGAGGAAGCGTCGGCCCTTCTCTTCGTAGTTGTTCCCCGTGTAGCGGTTCTTGCCGTCGATGTCGCATTGGTAGCCGCGCATGGCGAACTTGTTGCCCGGTGTGACGGGATCGTCCACCACGACGCTGCGGTAGTTGACGCCGCTGTTGCCGTCGGGCGTGATGCGGTACTCCATCTTCAGCTCGAAATCCTTCGGCTTGCCGCCCTGCCAGATGACGAAGGTGTTGCTTTTGACCACGGTCTCGGGCGTGATCTCGCCGACCATCAAACCGTTCTCCACACGCCAGTACACCGGATCGCCCTCCCAGCCGTCCAGCGTCCTGCCGTCGAAGATCGGACGGAAGCCCGGTTCGTCGCCGTCGACCGGGATGGGGCGGTCGCTCTGTTTGGGGACGTGAGGCTCTTGGGCGGCGAGCGCGGCCGGGACGGCCAGCAGCGAGGTCAAGAAGCGGCGGCGTGGGAGGTAGGCCAAAGCGGCTTGAGGTTAACACGAAATTCGCTACCATCTAGGCGCTGACGCTATCCCGTGCCGCGTTTTCGTTGTCCCGCCTGCCAAGGAGCTGAGACCGACCTCGGCGCCGTCGATCCGTCCGGCTGGAGCTGTCCGGGCTGCGGAGAGCCGTGGCGCGAGACCGACGGCGTGGTCGACGGCTTGCCGCGCGAAGCCCGCTCTCGGTTCGCTACATTCTTCGACGACTGGCGGGCGGTTCGCGGCGCGTCAGGTCCGGGGGACTGTTTGGAGTTGCCGTTCCGCTCTGGCGGCGGGCCGCTGGAGGGGAGCTGGCAGGCCCGGGCCGTCGCCTGGCGCTACTTTGAGCAAAAGGTGCTGGAACCACTGGAGCAGGCCGCGCAACGGCCGCTCCAAATCCTGGACGCGGGCGCCGGCGTGGGCTGGCTCAGCTACCGGTTGGCGCTGCGGGGCCACCGTCCTGTCGCGGTTGATCTCCGCGACGATGCGCTGGACGGGTTGGGCGCGGCGCGGCAATATCGGGCCCATTTGCAACAACCCTTCCCCTTGATCCAGGCCGACATGCAGGAACTGCCGCTAGCGGACGACCAGTTCGACCTGACCATATTCAGCGCCTCGTTCCACTTTGCCGCCGACTACCGGCGGACGCTGCAAGAGGCGCGCCGCGTGATGGGTTGGGGCGGACAGGTTGCCATCCTCGACACCCCCGTCTACCAGCACTTCCAGCAAGGCGAGCTAATAGTGGAGGAGCGTAAGTCGCGCTTCGCGGCGACTTACGGCACGCCCGCGGACTCCCTGCTGAGCATGGAGTACCTCGACGAGGGCATGCTGCGGTCCCTGGGCAAGGACCTGAACCTGAGGTGGACCAGGCGTCAGCCTTGGCCGGGCTGGCGCGCCTGGTTCCGTTCAATGGTTGACAATGGGTCGCCGCGGCGACCGGTGCTGGCGGGCGAATGGATCGGCGCGTGACTACCGCTGCACGCGGCCGGATCCGCCGCCCTTCATCAGCCCTTCCACGTCTTCGGGGCCAAAACGGTTGTAGTCGCCCGGCACCGAATGCTTCAGACACGAGGCGGCCACGGCGAACTCCAGCGCCTGCCGAGGATCTTCCGGGTAGCGGTGCAGCCCGCCGATCAAGCCGCCGGAAAACGAGTCGCCGCCGCCGACGCGGTCCACAATGTGGGTGATCTGGTACTTCTGCGACAGGTAAAAGCCCTTGCCGTCGTGCAGGCACGCCGACCAGCCGTTGTGCGACGCCGAAACCGACTCGCGCAGCGTGATCGCCTGCATCTTCAGGCTCGGGAACTCGGCCAGCATCTTCTCGGCCAGCGCCTTGTACTTGTCGGCGTCCAGGTGGCCGCCCTCGACATCCACGTCCACGGAGACGCCCAGCGAGAGCTGGCAATCTTCTTCGTTGGCGATGCCCACGTCGACGAACTTGACGAGCTCGCGCATCACCTCCGGCGCGGTCTTGCCATAGTTCCACAGCTTCTTGCGGAAGTTGTAGTCGCAAGAGACGGTCAAGCCCTTGGACTTGGCCTTCTGGACCGCTTCCATGGAGAGGTCCGCCGCGCCTTGGCTGATGGCCGGGGTGATGCCGGTGATGTGGAACCAAGTGGCCCCGTCAAAGATCGCGTCCCAGTCGAAATCGCCCGGCTTGGCCAGCGCGATCGACGAGTTGTCGCGATCGTAGATCACCTTCGAGGGCCGCTGGTTGGCGCCGTGCTCCAGGTAATAGACGCCGAGGCGTCCGCCCTTGGTGCGCTTGACCTGATCGACGCTCACGCCCAGCCCGCGCAGCTCGTTCAACGCGGAGTCGACGATCTCATGCTTGGCCGGCAGCGCCGTCACAAAGGAGGCCGGCAGGCCGTAGTTCGCGCAGGAAACGGCCACATTAGCCTCGCCGCCGCCGAACGTCGCCACGAACATCGGGCTCTGCAACTGCCGCTCCAGATTCGGCGGGCACAGCCGCAGCATGATCTCGCCAAAGGTCACTATCTTCGCCATCTTGGGGTCTTCCTTCCAACTCCAGCCGGAAAGGGCAGGATATCAGACTCAGGGGGCTGCTAGCGGGCGCCGTAAGATGGTGGGCATGAGCGCCGCCGAGTCCATGGAGCCCCGGCCCTGGGAGCTGATGCGGCGCGCCCCGCACCCGGCGCTGCGCTCCCTGGTGAGCGAATACCAGGGCTACCGCGAATGGTCGGGCCAGTCGATTGTACGGCGCGAGCCGGCAGTTTCGGTCTTTCCGCTGATCCTCAACTTTGGGCCGACGTTCCGCATCAGCGGCGACTACAGCCCCGGCGGCCCGCGCGACCTGTCGAGCTTCGTCGCCGGCCTGGGAGGCGCCTACGCCATTGTCGAATCAGCCGGGGCCGCCTACTGCATGCAGGCGAATCTGTCGCCGCTGGGCGCGTATCGGCTGCTGGGCCTGCCGCTATGCGAGCTCGCCGTGCAGGTGGTGGATTTTGAAGACCTGTTCGGCAGCGCCGCGCACCGCCTGATCGAGCGGCTGCGCAACGCTCCCGGCTGGCCGGCCCGCTTCGATCTGCTGGACGCGTTTTTTGTGGAGCGGTTGTGCAAGTCGCGGCCCGCGTCGCCGGAGGTGGAGCACGCTTGGCTGCGGCTGAAGCGGAGCAGAGGTAAGGTCCGCGTGGAAGAGCTCGCGGCGGGCGAAGGCTGGAGCCGCAAGCATTTGACGCGGCGGTTCCAGATCGAAGTGGGCGCATCGCCCAAGCTCTACGCGCGAATCCTGCGCTTCGAGCACGCCCAGGCTCTGGCGCAAGCATCCCCGCGACCGTCCTGGACGGAGGTTGCGCTCGCCTGCGGCTATGCCGACCAAGCGCACCTGATCCGCGAGTTCCGTACTCTGGCCGGGCTGACGCCGCCCGAGCTGCTGCGCTGCACCGATCCCGGCGGAGGCGGCGTGCTGGAGTAGCGGTCCCATTTCTTCAATACGGCGCGGTGTGGGCGGCGCTATTCTCAGGCGCATGAGCACGCAACCCTCTCCCATCTTTCCCTGCCTGCGCTACAAGGACGCCCCGCGGATGATCGACTGGCTGGTCGACGTTTTCGGTTTCGAGAAGCACGCCGTCCATGAAGACGGTCAGGGCGGCGTGGCGCACGCCGAGCTGCGCTTCGGTTCTGGGATGATCATGTTGGGCTCGGGCAAGGACTCCGGCTCGCCGCTCGGCCAAGCGTTTCGGCCCCAGGGCGAGGTCAGTCCGCTGCGAGCCCTGGCAATCTACCTGGCCGTGGACGACGTGGACGCTCGCTACGAGCGCGCCAAAGCCGCCGGCGCCGAGATCCTGATGGAACCGACCGACCAGGACTACGGTAGCCGAGACTTCGTCTGCAAGGACCCGGAGGGCAACATTTGGTGCTTCGGGACGTACTGGCCGAAGGCGGACGAAGCGCCGCCGGATCCGGTGGTAAGCTGAGATCCAAACGAGCCTTGTCAAGGAGCTGGTATCGTTCGACGACTACCTGGCCGTGAGCTTCGACGGAGCCGATCCGGAGCTGATCGACGGCGAAATTGTGGAGAGAGCGATGCCCGGGAATCCGCACGCCCAAGCCCATCGCCTTTGTGGGAGCGGTAGACGGCTCCCAGATCGAGCTCTTTGACCACGTCGGCGACGAATCGCGCCAAGTGGCCTTCGGGCAGCCAATCGTGCAAGGACGGCG
>CAYOPA010000058.1:11375-17189 GCA_964405625.1 uncultured Bryobacterales bacterium | reverse complement strand
CGGCAGGGCCGCCAACATCCTCCTGAGGCCCGTGGAGAAGGCCGGCCAGACCTTTGAGATCGATTCCATCCGAATGATCTCCCAGCGCGAACATCGCGCCTCCATCCCCTCCGGCGTCGGCTGGCAAGGCCTCGGCGAGCTCTTCCGCGAAACCATCGTCTCCCGCTCGCCCGAGAGCTTCACCCTCGACGTCGATATCCCGTCGAACGCGTGGCTCGATCTCCACGTCGGCACGGTCGAGGAGGCGCCCGTCACCTTCCGCATCGACGATGTCAGCGGCGCCCAGCCGAGCCTCTTGCTGGAGCGCACCGTCACCACGCCGCAGGAGTGGGAGCAGGCTTTCCTCGACCTCGACGGCTTCACCGGGGCGCGCAAGCTGCGGTTCTCGCTCGATGTGGATGAGGAGCGCCGCATCGGCTTCTGGGGCTCGCCGGCGATCCGCGTTCGCGGCGCCAAGCCCGCCGCTCCCGAGCCCGCCTCGGCCGCGCTCGGCGGCGTTGAGCCGCCCCAGGGCGTGATCCTGATCATGGTCGACACCCTGCGCAAGGATCACCTCAACGCTTACGGCTATGAGCGCGAAACAGCCCCCAACCTGGCGCACATGGCCGAGCAGGGAGCGCTCTTCCTGGACAACATTTCGCAGGCCGCCTGGACCAAGGTCTCCACCCCGTCGATCCTTACTTCGCTCTATCCTGAATCCCACGGCGTCAAGCGCGTCCCCGACCGCCTGCCCTCGTCCGCCACCACGCTGGCCGAGGTCTACCGCGCCGCCGGGTACGCCACCGCCGGGTTCAGCTCGAATGATTTCACCGGCCGCTTCACCAACCTGCACCAGGGCTTCGAGCAGGTCAACGAACCCAACTCACTGACCGGCCGGACCGGCTCCAAGACGGCGCGACCGGTTGTTGACCGGGCGATCCGATTCATTGAGAACCACAAAGAGTCGCCCTTCTTCGTGTTCATGCACCTCTACGACCCGCACAGCAATTTTGAGCCGCGCCCGCCCTACAACACGCTCTGGTCGGACGCCGCCGGCAAGGAGAAGCATGAGGAGCAGCGCAAGGCCGCCCTGGAGGCCGCCAAGAAAGCGGAGAAGGAGCGCCAGTTCAACCACCTGCCGCACCCCGTGGACTTTGAGAGGGCGAACGTCGACGCGAAGGCCTGGCTGGAGTACGAGAAGGGCTGGTACGACGGATCGATCCGCGGCATGGACGCCGAGGTGGGCCGCCTGCTGGAGCGCCTCCGTAGCTTGGGACTGGAACAGGGCGTGATCATCGGCGTCGTCGCCGACCACGGCGAGGAATTTCACGAGCACGGCCAAATGGGCCACGCCGGCACGGCTTACGGCGAGCTTTCGAACGTCCCGCTGCTGCTCTACCGTCCCGGCGCCATCCCGGCGGGCGTGCGCGTCGCCGAGACCACGCGCAGCATTGACCTGATGCCGACGCTGCTTGATTCGAGCGGTCTGGCCGTTCCCGAAGCGGCGCAGGGCCAATCGCTACTGCCCCTGGTGGCCGCCTATCACCACGCCGAAGGCGAAGCGGCGCGTCAGGCGGCGACAGAGAGGGGCTGGGAGAATCTGCCCGCCGTGCTGGAGGAGCACAAGCGGGATAGCAAAGATGACGACGACGACGAGTCCTACGCCATCGTGTTCAACGGCTGGAAGCTGATCCACAACGTGCAGACGAAGAGCAAGCCGGAGCTTGAGCTTTTCGACCACCAGGCGGACCCGCTCGACCTGCGCGACTTGGCGGAGCAGAATCCGGACAAGATCGCGGAGCTGAAGACGGAGCTGGCTTGGTGGCGCCGCATGGTCGAGGACGGCAAGCTCCCGGACGACGACTCGACGGAAGGCATGAGCTCGGAGGAGATCCGGAAGCTGCGCAGCCTGGGGTACATCCAGTGAGCTCGACAGCTTGACAGCGCTAGAGCTGCCGGCCTTGGTTCTTGGCATCTGTCCGGACCGGCGAAGGGGAGGGCTCCGAGGCCTTTCCTGGAGCCGCCGACAACGGCGCACGAGCGAGCATCATTGCAGCTCGCTGAGAGCCCGGAACACCGCGCTCACTCGCTGCCTCGGATCAGGTCCGCCAGTAGCGAGGGCTCGATGTTGCCGCCGCTGAGCACAAAGACCACGTCCAGCCCCCGTCGCTCGATCTTGCCAGACAGCGCGGCCGCCACGCCCACTGCCGCTCCGCCTTCCACCACCAGCCGCTCCTCCACGGCCAGCCGTCGGACGGCGGTGGCGATCTCGTCCTCGTTGACCAGCACGATGTCGTCCACCAGCTTCTGCACGATCGGGAAGGTATTCTCGCCGGGCGTCGCCACCTGCAAGGCGTCGGCCAGTGACGGCGACGGGTTGGCGGTGACACGCTTGCGAGCGTCGATGGAGGCGCGGAACGCCGGATTGGCCTCGGCCTGGACGCCGATGACGCGGCAACCCGGCCGGAAATGCTTCACCGCCGTGGCGATCCCGGAGATCAGCCCGCCCCCGCTGACCGGCACAATGACGCAGAAGTCCTGTTGGAGCTGATCGAGGAGCTCCAGCCCAATGGTTCCGTCGCCGGCGATGGTCTCGAGCGAGTCGTAGGCGCTGAGCTGCAACCCGCCGGTCTCCTTGCGGACTCGGCGCGTCGTCTCCATGCGCTCGGCGAACGTATCGCCGCAGTCAATCACCTCGGCGCCCAACGCGCGGGTTCGATCGCGCTTGAGCTTCGACGCTCCGCGCATCATCACGATGCGCGCGCGCACGTCCAGCTTCGAGGCCGCGTAGGCGACGGCTTGCGCGTAGTTGCCCGACGACGACGTGACAACGCCGTGCTTGCGCGCCGCGGCGAGCTGCGCCAGTAGGGCGTTGAAGGCGGGTCGGACCTTGAAGGCCCCCGTGGGCTGAAGGGTCTCCAGCTTGAAGCGGACGGGGAAGCTCAGCCGGTCGCTGAGGCTGCCGGCCTGGCTGAGGGGAGTGGGCTCAAGGTGGGGCGCAAGGCGCGCCCGCGCTGCTTCGATCGCGCTGACCATCCCGATAGTTTATGGGAGTCGGGCTAGCGCGATTCGCTGTCACGTTGCGGCGGCTTGCGCAACGCCAGGGCGGCGATGCGCTCCAGCAGCGGCAGGAAGGTCACATCGTCGGCTTCCGCGCCATAGACGAACGGGAATTTGCCGGTCTGTTCCGGCGAGGAGAAAACGGCCCCTGCTGCGCGGTCGGCCGCGACCGACGCCAACGGATCGGCCCCGAAGATCATCACCGGTCGGTCGGTTTCAGCCAGATGATCGAGTGCGTAGACCCGCTGCGCCGGGCTGGGGTCGCCGTTGCGAACTAGGATCACGTCGCTGATTCGCGCCAACGAGCTCGGGTAGGTCAGCTCGTTACCGCTGCTTGCCCCGATGGGCAAGGTGAACGCCGCCGAGTTGAACTGGTCGCGGATGTCGATCATCAGGCTGCCGATGCTGCGAGGGACAAAGCGGTCGAAGTCCCAGATCTCCGATTCCAGGTCCCAGCGGTCCGCCACGTCGATGATCACGTTGCGGGCGTCGTTTTCGATCAACCAGCGGGTCATGTTGCGGGCGGCGGCGGCGATCCCTTCCGGCGATTCAAAAATCTCGTCTTGGTCGGGAGTGAAGTAGGTCAACGCGACCACGATGCCGCGCTTGTCGGCGGCCTCCAGCAGCCGCTTCAGGCGTTGTGTCCAGCCGGGTTCCAGTGAGCCGTCCGGCGCGAACGCGCTAATCCGGGCGCCGCCCTGCTCGCCGTCGCGCACTTGGCCGGAGCGGGCTTGCTCGCCGCCGGGCCCGTAGGGCGCCGGGCCTCCTTGCAGACTGACGGCGATGACGCTCATGCCGTAGTCCCGGTAGCGGTCCAAGGCCTCGATCAGCCGGTCCGTGTTGCGGCTCGGGTCAAAATCCGAATCCTTGAGCCACTCGTCCTGGAACAGCCCGTAGGTGGCGCGCACGCCTAAGAGCTTGCCGCGCGCCTGCCGCCGGTAAGGGCCGTCGTCATAGGTTTGCTGCCACTTGTCCCGCGGCGATTTCCGCTGGTAGAAGCTGGTCTGGCTGTAACGCGGTCCCAGCATGTGGCCGGTTGCGATCTCGCCCGCTCGTAGCGCGGACGGCGCTACGAGCGCCATTAGCAGTAGGACGGGACACAGACGCATAACCGAAACCGCCGGGAGCCGCCGGGACTGTCCCGAGCGGCTCCCGGCTCTTGACAGTAGCGAATGGTACCACGGCTCACGGTTTGGCCTAGTCGGGGGGGCCGAGCGCCAGCACGACAAGCTCGACCCGGCTGTTCACGTCGAGCTTGTCGAAAATGTGGCGTACGTGATTCTTGACCGTGTGGGTGCTGATGCGCAGCTCAGCGGCGATGCGCTGGTAGGTTTCGCCGCGGGCGATCAGCGCGGCCACTTGCTTTTCGCGCGGCGTCAGGGCGTCAAAGTCCGGTCCGTGGACCGGCTGCGGATCGCGCCGGTTGAGATAGCGTTCCAGCGACGCCTCCATCCAGCGCAGCCCGTACCCCACTGAGCGCAACGCGTCGCACAGGTTGCGGCCGGGAGTCCCCAGTCCGACCAGGCCGCGGGCCCCGGCCGCGATGGCCGCCGCCTGCTGCTCAATCGATTCGTCCTGACTCAGAGCCACAATGCGCACCTGCGGGCGCTCCTGATGCAGCACGCTTAGCTTGCGGTACGGCGGCGGGTCGGCCAGGGTCAGCGCAATCAGCGCCACCGACGCCTCGCCGTCGGCCAGCGCCCGCTCGACCTCGCCCAAGTTGCAGCCTTCGGCGGCGACCCTCAAGTCGGATTGCTCGTGAATAACGGCCGTCAACGCGGCCCTGACCAAGGCCTGCGGATGAGCGACTAGAATTGAAATGGGTTTGTATTGAATGCGCGACATTGAGGCTGCGTGATGCTCTACTCATCGGCAGGCCGCGCGCGAATCTGGGCTCGAGCCCCTAACGTTGCCAGAGCCCCCGATTCTTGGGTATCCTCCAAACACCCCAGCAATGCGGATCAAGCTTTCCACGCTTCACGGGCCGGCGGCCCGTGAATGGTACTTTTTTGATCGTTATCCCGTCCGCATCGGCCGGAAATTCGACAACGATGTCTCCATTGCTGATCCGTCTGTTTCGCGTTATCACTGCGAGCTGACCCTGCGGGACGGTGCGCTCTGGGTGGTGGATTTGGGCAGCGCCAACGGAGTTTCCATCAACGGCCGCCGCGCTGTTGAGCAGCAGATCTCCCCTGGCGACGAGCTTTCGGTGGGGTTGGTGCGGTTTCGGATCGACTCAGGCGATACGCCGCCGGAGGTTGCGGGCGACGGCGCCCCCTCGGTGAACCTCAGCCGGATGCACACGGTCGTGCTTGACCCCGCGGAAGTTCCCTGGCTGCCGCCGGCCGCTCCCGGAGTTGGCAGAGCGGAGCAGGACCTGCGGGTGCTGCTGGAGCTCTGCCGCGCGCTACAGGCTCGGCTGCCCGTGCAGGAGATCGCGCAGCGCTTGCTGGATCTGCTGGAGCGGGCGTTGCCCGTCCTGTGCGGGACGGTCGTGCTGCTGGACCCCGCCACGGCCCGCCCGATTGAGATTGCGCGCCTTCCCGCCGACCCCTCGGCGCGGCTCGACCCCTCGGCGGGGCTGTCCGGTCAGGCCCGCCTGTCTAAAGACTCGTTGACGGCGCCGCTGATGGTCAATCGGAAGATCATCGGCGCCGTCTGCGTCGCTGCTAACGGGACGGCTGATTTGGACCACCGCCACCTGCACCTGGCGGTCAACGCCCAGGACGGCGTGGACGCGCTGGTGAGGAAGCTGGCCAGGCAGAAGATCTTCGC
>CAYOPA010000058.1:0-11365 GCA_964405625.1 uncultured Bryobacterales bacterium | reverse complement strand
CGGCCGCCGCCGCCATCGACAACGCCCGCCGCGACCAACTGCTGTCGATGCGCGTCTCGCTGCTGGAGCAGGAGCGCTCCTCCTCCGCCGAGCTCGCCGGCAACAGCCCGCAGGCGCAAGCGATCCGACGCTCAATCGACGACATTGCCGCGTCCGCCGCTCCGGCGCTGATCATGGGCCCGCCGGGGGTGGGCAAGTACCCCGCCGCCCGGGCGATCCATGCCAAAAGCGGATTTGCTGAAGGGCCGCTGGTCGCGGGGCGCTGCCTGGGCCCACCTCCGGAAGAGTTGGGGCGGTTGATTTTCGGCGTGGAGTCGCCGGAGGCCTTCACCCCCGGCTGGTTTGACCAAGCCGAAGGCGGCACGCTGTGTCTGGACCGCATCGAGGGTTTGGACCAGCAGCTCCAACAGCGCGTGCTGTACGCGTTGGAAGTCGGCGAGTTTTCGCGCGAGGGGGGATCCGCCGCCGTTCCGGTGCGCTGCCGCGTGCTTGCCACCGCCGGTGAGGAACTGGACGTTGCGGTCGCGTCGGGGGACTTCTCCGACAGGCTCTACAACCGGCTGCGCGGCTTGACGTTACACGTGCCCGGTCTGCGCGACCGTCCGGCGGACATCGCAGTCATGGCCCTGCCCCTGGCCGCCGAGCTAGCCGAGCGCGAGGGACGTGCGTTTGACGGAATCTCTGAAGCCGCGCTGGTGGCTCTGACGCTCTACGAGTGGCCTGACAACGTGCGCGAGCTCGAATGCGCCATGCGGTCGGCAGAGTTTCGCCGCCTGACCAGCCGGATCGAGCTTGAAGACTTACCCGCGGAGGTCGCGGAGACGGTGAATCCGGCCGCGCCCGGCGGTTACCACCATGAAGTCCGCGAAGCTCGCCGGGAGATCATCCTGAAGGCGCTGGAGAGAGTTCGCGGATCGCACAGCGCGGCGGCCGACTTGTTGCGAGTCAACCGCACCTACTTGCACCGCTTGATCCGCAACCTGGACCTGCGCGACGAGATGGCCAAGCGCTTCGACCGCGAGTAACTCGGCGGCCGTAAGCGCGCGCGCTCCGGCGACTGAGCGCGACCTCCAGGTTTGGTCACGCCGCCGCGCTCTGGAACGACCGCGCCCGGTAGAGCCACTCAACAATATTCCCCTCGTGCGGCTGCAACCAGTCGAGCTTCGTCGTCGGCACGGGGCCGAAGTTCAGACGGTCGATCCGCACGCAGTCGATGAGCTCCCGGCGGAAGCTCTCGTCGTTGGTGATCGCCGTGGCCACCAGCGTATACCCGATCTTTTCGAGCATCTCATCCCGCGGGCATTCAACGATGTTCACGAACGGGAACATGAACTCCTTGGAAACGATCGAGGCGTCCGGATCGCCCGCGTAAACTACCGTCGGCAGCAGATAGGAGCAGCGCTCCTTGGTGACCGCTCGCGGAGTGCCGCGCGCGGCCAGCGTCATGTCCTCGGCGCCGGACTTTTCCAACTCGGCGTCGATCAGCTCGGAGATCGCCTCGCCGACGCCCGCGACCGTGAAGGCTGCCAGCGGCGCGTCGGGATGCTCCGGCCCCAGCGGCTGGATCTTGGCTAGGCGCTCGGCCAGCGCCTGGGCGATCTCGCGGCCGTGACGCGGAGTCCAGATTGACGAGCAGTTGATGCAGCTCCGCCCGGAGTTCAGCGCGACGCTCGTCTCCATCACGTCCAAATACTGTTCCCAGTTGTCAGCCTCGTCCTCGCCCAGGATGATTTTGCTCCAGCCGGGACCGTGTACCTGTACGCCGGGGTTTCCGGCGTACTTGTCCACCGTCGGCTGGCCGCCGAAGATCATCGCCCGGTGGCACGCGCCCATCACCGCCGGTCCTGCGTCCGGCCCGCTGGGATAGATGGAGATCGACTCCTCCGGCACGCCGGCTTTGAACAGCGCCATGGCGATGCGATACGGCGTCCACGGCTCCTGCGCGCCCGGCTTGAGCGCCAGCCCGATTTGCATCGGGATCACCGGCAGCCACAACGAATGCACGCCCGGCGAGTTCGAGGGCAGCACGCAGCCCAGCACGTCCGTCTGCGCCTGATAGCTCAGCAGTCGGCCGGCGGAATCCTTTCCGAACCCTTTGGAGAGGATCTCCAGGTCGAGCCCGCGGGTGAGCGAGTCGAGAATTTCGCCCATGTGACCCAGAACGAAGGCCAGCTTGCCCATGTTGGCGCGGCACATCTGCTCGGGCAGACCCGTCGTGGCCGACTGGCAATGCACGAACTGCTCCGGCGTCTGCGAGTCGTCGCCGATCGGCAGCTCGTCGTTCATGAAGTACTCCGCCGCCTGCTCGCACATCTTCACAAGCTGCTTGGCGGGAATCTTGCGCAGCACGTCGCGCGCGCGCCGCGAATGCTTCATGTCGCGGCGGACAATCATGCCGGTCGTCTGCGAAAACTCCGCGATCGGCTCCCCGGTGTCAAAGTGGACGACGGTGTCGACGTCGAGCGAACGGTAGGGCTTTCCCCAGCGCAGGATGGGCAGGTGAATCATGACGGCGGCTGTCTCCTCGTGAAGTCCCTCATCATATCGCGCGACGGTAATGCTGAACGTAATCGGGCGTCTCAATGCCTTCCGCCAGGTTCGGGGCCGGCTGTGGAGCCGGCCAAACGGTCTCGCGGGGGATGACGCCGGCCCAATAGGGCAGATCGATGTCCTCGGCGTCGTCTCCGGGCGGGCCGTTGCGGACTTTTGCTGAAGCTTCCTCGATCGGGAACGAGACGACCAATGTGGCGGCCAGCTCCTTCTCGCTCGGCTGCCGAGAGTCCGCCCAGCGGCCGGGAACGACTTTTTCGACGACCACCTCCAGCGCGCGCAGCTTCTCGGCCGGCTCCTCGATGACGCTCCCCTGCCCAAACAGCACAACCGATCGGTAGTTGAACGAGTGATGGAAGACCGACCGCGCCAGCACCACGCCGTCCAGCAAAGTGACGCTGATGGACGCCGGCCGCGCGACGATCGCGCGCAGCGCCGCGTTCTTCAGCGAGCCGTGCAGCAGCAGGCGGTCCCCGTCGCGGGCGTAGCCGGTGGGCAGCGAGCCGGGCCGGCCCTGCTCGTCGAGGAAGGCCAAGCTGCAAATGAGCCCCTCGTCGAGGATCGCGTCAATGGTTTCGCGCTCGAAGACGCCGCGCTGGGGAAGCCGGCGCAGGCGGGTCCGGCCGGTCGGGCGGATGTCGCTCACAGAGCCCATTGTCGCAGCCGGAGGATTCCGCTTGTCTGCCAGGGTTGCGATGGGTTCTACTAGCGACATGCCGTGCTGCGCGATTCTGATCCTGCTCTTCCTCGGGCCCCGCATCGCGATCATCCTGTTCGCGCTGTTCTCTAACTTCTTCCAGCAGCCGTTTACCGGGCTGCTGATCCCCGTGCTCGGCCTCATCTTTATGCCGTGGACGCTGCTGGCCTACGCCTGGGCGATCAACTCAGCGGGCCAGGTGGCGGGTTTGCAGTTGGCGGTGGTGATACTGGCCGCGCTGGTGGACCTGGGCGTGGTCGGCGGCGGCGCGTCTCGGCGCGGCAAGATGGATTGACGAACCGGCGACCGGCTTGTGTCGCCGGCGCCTACGCCTGCCGCCTCGACCCCTAGGTCGAGGCCTGCTCCATGGGCGCCCGCATCCGGTTGAAGCGTTGACAGCGTGCGGTTCTGCGTGCGGTTCTGGGCGCGCTTCCGCGCGGCCAAGGGCAGGCGAACGAGGATGGCGGCGATCAGTGAACGCATGGCGGATAGGCTCCGCTTGGCATCCTAGCGGACACGGCTCGGGAGCGACCTGCTCTCTTCCGGTTGAGTGGATTGAAAACGTCCGTTCATCGACCAACTCAGTTCACTCGTTGCTAAAATTACGGGGCCATGCTTCAGGTCATCGCCCGCGACTCTCACGACTACGACGTCATCGTTGTCGGCTCCGGCTGCACGGGCGGTTGGGCCGCCAAGGAGCTCTGCGAAGCCGGGCTCAAGGTTGCCGTCATCGAGGCCGGCTCGCCCGTCAGCGAGAGCGAGTTCAACGAGCACCTGATGCCGTACGACTACAAGTACCGGGCGACCAGCAACCCGGGCTCGCCGGAGATGCGCCGCATGCGGCCCAAACAGAGCCTCACCTCCGGCTGCCAGGAAGGCAACTACAAGTGGTACGTCAACGATGTGGAGAACCCGTACGAGACCGAGAAGGACAAGCCCTTCCACTGGATTCGCGTCCGCAAGGTAGGCGGCCGCTCGCTGACCTGGGGACGGCAATCCTACCGGATGGGCGACATCGACATGAAGGCCGCCAGCCGCGACGGCTACGGCATCGACTGGCCGATTTCCTACAACGACCTCGCGCCCTACTACGAAAAAGTCGAGCGCTACGTCGGCATCAGCGGTCTGGCCGAAGGGCTGCCGCAACTGCCGGACTCGGTCTTCCAACCGGCGATGGGCTTTACCTGCGGCGAGACGCGCTTTCGCGACCGCCTCAAGTCCAGGATGGGCCGCGTGGCGACCATCGGCCGCACCTCGGTGCTGACCCAGGCCCTCAACGGCCGCGCAGCTTGCCACTACTGCGGCCCGTGCAACCACGGCTGCATCACCTACTCGTACTATTCCAGCCCCTTCACCACGCTCAAGAGCGCCGAGGCGACCGGCAATCTGACGCTCATCTCTGACGCGCCGGTCAGCCACATCATCATGGACAATGCCGCGGGCAAGGCCGCCGGCGTCGCCTATATCGAAGCCAAGACGCGCCAAGCCAGGGAGATCCGCGCCAAGGTGGTGATGCTGTGCGCCTCGACGCTGGAATCGACCCGCATCCTGCTCAATTCCGCGCCGGGCGGGTTGGCTAACTCTTCGGGCGCGCTGGGCCACTACCTGATGGACCACATCTTCCAGGGCGGCGCTTCCGGCGAAATCGACGATTTGCCCGTCCAGCCGTGGAGCGGCCCGCCGCGGCGTCCCAACGGCATGTACATCCCGCGCTTTCGCAACGTTGACCGCACCCACACCAACGGCTTCATCCGCGGTTACGGATTCCAGGGCGGCAGCCACCCGCAGTTCGACATCGGCGCCCCCGGCTTCGGCAAGGGCTACAAGGAAGCCGTCCACAAGAACGCGAGCTGGCGGACCAGCTTCGGCGTCTGGGGCGAGTGCCTGCCGCGCTACGAAAACCGTGTGGAGATCAACCCCGATGTCAAGGACGCCTGGGGCATCCCGACGCTCAAGATCCATGCCTCTTGGAGCGACAACGAGTACAAGATCTGGGAGGACGCCCGCGTCCAGGCCGCCGAAATGCTCGAAGCCACCGGCCATAAGAATGTAAACCTGACCGGATCGCCGTCCGTGCCGGGCTTCTGCATTCACGAAATCGGCACCGCGCGCATGAGCGAGAGCCCAAAGCAAGGCGTGCTCAACCAGTACGCGCGGACTTGGGACGTGAAGAACCTATTCGTCACCGACGGAGCGGCCTGGGCGTCGAGCGCCTGCCAGAACCCGACGCTGTCGATGATGGCGATTACCGGCCGAGCCTGCGACTACATCCAAGATGGGCTGAAGAAGGGCGAGCTCGCGTAGCGAGGTTAAGCGTCAGATTCGAGCCTTGGTTCGGACGCAGCCTTTGGGTGTCGCTGAAGCTTGGAAGAGCGGCAACGATGGCATGAAGAAGAGCGCGACGGCGCGGACACAGTCCACGACAGGTATGCGAATGTAACATTCGCTTCCCGACACAGCCTTCATGTACGCGCCCAAAACGGATTGAAAATCCGAGCGCAACTGTATTTCACGGGGCAACTGTTCGTATGGCGCGCGGATTGTCCCCAGCCGGCCAGAAACCTGGCGCCAGGACAGCTTCGTCAAATCCAGGCCACGGCGGCATGGAAGCGATTATAAATTGCAGCGGGAGCTCGCCGGTATTGCGAAATTGGAACTCGGCGCCCGGCGGAATGGTGAGCGAAATTCCCAGCCCGACCGCGCGGACCGTCTCTTCATCGCCCCGTTTGCGCCAAACCTCGCCGGAGCCTTCAAGGCAGAACCAAATCTCCTCCACCGTGCGATGTCGCACCGCCAGGGACACGCCGCCCGGCGGCAGAGTGCAGTGGACCATCGAGGCTCGCTCGGTCGAAGCGAGCAGGCGGATTTCGGAACCATCGGGCGCGATGGCGTCCGGGGCGTGGCGCAAAGTGTAGAAGTCGAGCACCCTAACTCTCCTCCGGCTCGGCGGCTGAAGCGTCCAAATTGAGCAGGTCGCCCAGTGTCGAAACGCCGAGCCGCCGGGCGCGCGCCGCCAGCCGCTGGAATACCTGCGCCGTGAGGAAGGCGTCGCCGGCGGCGGTGTGTCGGTCGTGCGGCTCAATAGAGAACCGCCGCAGCAGGCCGTCCAGCGAAAAGCCGCTCATTTCCTGAGCTTCCAGTGCTCCGGCCCGCTCCAGCGCTATCGCCAGCCGCATGGTATCCATCGATCGGTTCGGTAGCCGGATGCTGAAAAACTTCTCGCCGACGCTGTTGAGCGCCGTCATGTCGAAGCCGATGTGATGGCCCACGATCACGGCCGGCCCCAGGTACTCCAGCAGGTCCACGAAGACGTCCTCCACGCGCCGCCCGGTCTGGGACTGCTCGCGCGTGACCCCGTGCACGGTCACCGCGGAGGTGTTGAAGGCGATGCGGACGAGCTGGTCGAAGGAATCGTTAAGCACGATCTCGCCGGCCCGGACGCCTACCGCGCCCACGGAGACGAGCCGAGCCGTAAGCGGATCCAGGCCGGTGAGCTCGCAATCGAGGACGACAAAGCGGACTGCATCGATGGGCGCGGTCGGCGGGGCGGGCTTCCGGCAGGCTCTAAGGAAGTCCTGCCCGATCGCCTGGTAGCGGGTCACTTCGCAGCCTCGGGCGCTGAGAGCCGGAACCGCTCGGCGGTGGCGCGCAGCATATCGGCCGTGGTGCGAAAGGCGTTCTTGAGGAGCTGTTGGTCGAGCTTGCTGAGCTCACGCGGACTGAGCACCGAGCCGTCGTTGTGGTTGCGCAGCCCTACGCGACCGCGATGGTAGAGCGCCACTCGCAGCGCCTCCGACGCCGATTCGAACAGCCGCGCCCGCTCGGGAGACTTGCGCGCGGCGTGCTCAAAGCGGGTGACGCTGGAGGGTTGCAATGACCCGGTCGCCAGCCCCCACACACGGGCGGCGTCGCTTAGCGGGAAGAGGGCGCTGCGCCGCAGGTCCAGCGTTTCTTCCAGACGGCCCTCGCTCGCCACCACCAAGCCGTCGAAGAACGTCAGCGGCGGCAAGTGCGCCAAGGTGTCAAAGGCGAGCAACTGGATGAAGCTGTCCCAAACGGTGACCTCGCGCAGGATATGGCGGCGCACTTCGGTCAGCAGCGCCGGGTCCCCGGCCGCGTATTGCACATCGAACAGCGAGCGGGCCGCATACAGCCGGCTCTGCACCGGATCGCGCACCCAGCGTGAATACTGGTTCTTCCAGTCCCGCAGCGAGCGGCACGTCTCGGCTTGGTCAGGACGCTGTACGTCTTCTGAGAACCGGAACCCGCAAGCCTCCAAGCCGTTGACGACGCGCCGGCCAAGCTCGAGGTAGTAAGCCTGGGCCTCCGCGGGCTCGACTCCCGGCGCATCGTATATCAGCCCGCAGTCCAGATCGCACCAAGTGAGCAGCTCGCCTCTTCCGGCCGCGCCAAACAGCACCCAGCAGCAGCGCGACTCCGACGGCGCCGGCCGCCCCTCGGCGGCCATCTCATCTTCCGCGAGCCAGCCGAGTCGCTCGATCAGCAGGGAATGGAGCTCCGTGGAGACATCGGCCAGATAGGCCAAATCAGAGCGGTCGGTCAGGGCGGCGGCTATCGAGGACTTGGCCTGCCGCATCAGGGAGCCGGCTTCGGAGACGTCGGCGGCGCGCCGCAGGCGACGGCCCACCAACGCCGGGTTGAACCGCGGCAGCAGTCCGATCTCAGTGGGGCTGACCGTGCCGCAAACCACGCCCTCGGGGCTGCGGACCAGCGCCACGAAGCGCCTCGCTCGCAGCATGGCCAGGTGCGTGTCCTCGATCGAGAGCTTGCTGTCAACCTCCACGACCCGCGCCGTGGCAGCTTCCGCGCCGGGGGCTTCCCAACTCTTGCGGCCGTCGGCCAGCGCGCCGGCCAGCTCCGGCAGCCAGACCGCGCCGAGCTCACGGCCCCGCACATCCGTCAACGCCACCGTATCGCGCCCGGCCTTGACCACCTTGCGCACCACGTCGGCGACCGTGTCCGACGCCCCCACCGACAGTCGGCCGCCGTAGGCCAGCGCTTCGAGGGACATCGTCTGTGGCTCCGGCTCCCAGCCCGCTTCAAGCCGCAGCTTGCTGTCATCGCCGTCCAAGTAGATCGGATTGACCGAGAAATAGGCGTTCAGGTAGCGCGCAATGCGCGGCTGCTCATGAACCAGCTTGGTGAATGCATCAATCGCCAGCGCATAGAGCACGACATCGCCGGTGGTCTTGGCGCTGTAAAGATAGGTTTCGCGGGGCGGATCCCCCCAGTAGGCGCCGATGCCCAGCATGTCGCCCGCGCCGACGATGTCGCGCAGATGCTGCGCGTCGCCGGTCTCCTCCCACAGCTCCACGCGGCCCTGCTGGACCACGAAGATCCAGGGCTTGCGGGGTTCGTCCTGCCGAAAGACGTACTCGTCGGCTTCGTAGAATTTGACTCGGCCGCTGCGCGCCAGGTCAAGCAGCTCGGACTCGGGCGTGTATTGAAACGGCGCGTGGCTGCGCAAAAAATCGGCCACGCGATAGGCGATGGTGGATGTTCGCACGACAGCTCGGTCGAAATCGAACCAGAATTGTCGCACAGCCGTCCAGCCCATCGTGACTTCAACCGGCGTCCCGGCGAAGAAATCAATAGACTGAAGGCTCCATGGGCGACTACTACCAATCCGACGACCTACCGCGTTTCGGCGACGTCGGCAAGAACCAGCCGGAGCTGTGGGAGAAGTTTCAGCAATGGTACGGCGCGGTCTTCGAGGAAGGCGCCCTGACGCAGCGGGAAAAGGCGCTGATCGCGCTCGCTGTGTCCCACGCGGTGCAGTGCCCGTACTGCATTGACGCCTATACGCAGGATTGCCTGGAGAAAGGCTCGAACCTGGATCAGATGACCGAAGCCGTCCACGTCGCGGCGGCCATCAAGGGCGGAGCCGCCCTGGTCCACGGCGTGCAAATGCGCAACGTGGCTGAAAAGCTCAGCATGTGAGGCAGCTTGACCGTACTCGTAAAATCGCTCCAGTCCCGTGCGCATCAGCTCTCCTTGCCGGCAGAGCAGTTGAGGGTCCTCAACGACGGCGCCGCCGTCGCCAGGCCGTTCGACGAAGCGCTGGCCGGGTCGGGCCTGTTCCCGCTCACCTCCACCGGCGTGGAGATCCTGCAAGTCAACGTCGGCAAGCTCTGCAACCAGACCTGCGGCCATTGCCATGTGGACGCCGGTCCGGACCGCACCGAGGTGATGAGCCGTGATACGGCCGAGCTTTGCCTGACGGCGCTGGAGCAAACCGGCGCGGGAACGCTTGACATTACCGGCGGCGCCCCGGAGCTGAACCCGCAGTTCCGGTTCCTGGTCGAAGAGGCGAGCCGCCGGGGCGTGCGCGTGATGGATCGCTGCAACCTGACCGTGCTGCTGATCCATTCTCAAGCCGATCTGGCGCGGTTCCTGGCCGATCACAATGTCGAAATCATCGCCAGCCTCCCTTACTTCCAGGCGGCGCAAACCGACGCCCAGCGCGGAGAGGGCATTTTTGAGAAGTCGATCCAGGCGATCCGCCGGCTCAACGAGATCGGCTACGGCGCCGAGGATTCCGGGCTGAAGCTCAACCTAGTCTACAACCCCGTCGGCGCCTTTCTGCCGCCCCCGCAGGCGGGTCTGGAGCGTGATTTCAAGCGCGAGCTCCACAAACGCCACGGGGTCGTTTTCAACTCGCTCTACACGATCACCAACATGCCGATCAGCCGGTATCTGGAGTACCTGCTGCGCTCGGGGAACTATGAGCGCTATATGAGCAAGCTCGCGGCGGCCTACAGTCCGGCGGCGGCGGCGGCGGTGATGTGCCGCAACACGCTGTCGGTGGGTTGGGACGGAACGCTGTACGACTGCGATTTCAACCAGATGTTGGAGTTGCCGGTGGGATTTGGAGCGCCGCGGCATTTGCGCGAATTTCTGGCCGAGCCGCTGCACGGGCGCCGGATCGTGACCGGCGCCCACTGCTACGGCTGCACGGCGGGCTCGGGCTCAAGCTGCGGCGGAACTACCGTTTGATACTGGTGGCGCAGGCGCCCACGCCTGCCGCCTCGACCCCAGGTCGAGGCCTGCCCGTTTCCCTCGAAACGTCGGCTCGAAAGCCGACGCCCCGGGCTTCAAACAAAGCCCGCGCCACGGGTGAGCAGATGCCGATTAACAAAACGTCCGAGGCAGTTGGGTAGCTCGGCGGCCTCGGCGATTCGAGGAGGAGGCTGGAATAACGGTCCACAAGGGACCTTCGCTCCGGCCGCCGAGTATCTCCCACGCCTCGGACAAGAGGGAGGAGATGATCAGCCGACTCCGGCGTCACCCGGAGGTGAACGCCCAAACCGGCCTCACACTGATTTCGACGCCGTCTGCCGGGACCGCGTTTCAAAGGCGAGGAGTTTCCGCGCGGCAACTCATAGCAGCACGTCGTTCTTGGCGGCGACAGGGAGCGGGATCTCGTCGGAGCCGATCATCTGCAGCAGGTCAATCTCGATATTGCGGCTGATGGCGTCCAGCGGCAGGTCGGTGGGCTCGCGGTCGAAGGGGTTTTCGATCTCCTCGCCGATCGAGTCGAGGCCGAAGAAGGCGTAAGCGGTGAAGAACGTCACCAGCGGCGTGGCCAGGCCGATGGTGTCCACAATCCCCACCGGCAGCAGCAGGCAGTACAGGGCGGTGATGCGGTGGATGAGCAGGCTGTAGGAGAACGGGACGGGCGTACCTTTGATCCGCTCGCAACTGCCTTGAATCGTGGTTAGCTCTGTGAGCGAGGCGTCCAGCGCCGGCAGGTGATAGTCGTGGATCCAGCCTCGCTGCCAAGCCACCCTCAGCCGCTCGGCCAGGATCTCGAGCACCGCGTTCGGCGGTATGCGCCGCATCCCGACGCGAGCGAGCTCGACCGGGTCCAGTCGGTCGCCCGCGCGCCCGACGCCTTCGTCGCGCAGCATCGCCCGGAACGACTCCACATAGGCGATCAGCCGCGTGACGGTCTGCTCGCGATACTCGTTGACCGCCGCGTCAGGGCCGCCGGTCGGAGGCGCCAAGAACAACACCAGTTGCCGCGTGAAAGTACGTGTCATTGGAGTGCGGGCGGTAGTCGAGACCACGAAAGAAGGAACAGGTTGCGGTTGGCTG
>CAYOPA010000057.1:3584-17429 GCA_964405625.1 uncultured Bryobacterales bacterium | reverse complement strand
CAACAACCGGGCGTCGACCAACTGGCGGACGAAGTATGCGGCTCCGCCGGCTGCGCATGCAACTACCAGATAAGTCGTCAGAGCGGGGTAGCGCTTGACCAACCCCAGGCGGAACAACCGGAAAGCCCAGATCCCCGCCAAGGCGAGGGATAAAGGCCAAGCGACGTCACGAATCTGCTCGAAGATGCTCATGCCCGTTCCGGGACTACCGGTACTCTTTGCGATTGTAGCATTGATCAACCGGGCGGTAAAGGGGTTTTTTAAAAACAATTACGCAACGGGCGGCAGCCGCCCGTTGCGTAAGGTAGATCGTGTGCTGTGGGTGGCGACTACGATTCGTCGCGATCCCACGGGAACGGCCAATAGCCAGTCTGGTCGTCCGTGGTCGCGGTCGCGTTCCTTTGCAGCATGTCAACCGCGTAAGCGGCTGTGCTCGCCATCAGCGAGCCAATCACAACGGCAATCCTGGTCATTTCGTATTCTCCTCCGAGTTTCTAGTTCTTCACTAATGCTATGTACCGCCACTGGACAGTAGGCAGTACGCCTCTAGAGCTACTCTATGCGAAATATGTCCCTCGGTCAATCGATTTGCGGAATTTTTATGCGGAATCTTTATGCTTTTGCATTCTTCCGTCGCCTCGTCGCGATAAATGTGCAGCTGAGCCGCCTTGGCGTCGAACGTTTGGACCGGCTTACGACCTCCGCCGCCGCCCGCCCGGCGCGCTTCCCTCGGGGGCTTGACTTGACTGCCAAGCGGTCACGCCCAGGAGGCCTTACGTATGACTGGTCCAGTACCAACTTCATAAGTGTAGTGGTACCAAAGTTGCTCTCTCTATCTGGCTGAGAAGAGATATTGAATATAGCAAGAGAATTAAGCGGAAATACCTAGACTGCCGGCTGCGAAACCCGCAACAATGAAGCGCCCCGCGGCCGTCGGCCGCGGGGCGCAGGGTTGCTCTAAGTCGCGCGAGAAGGGAAAAGGGGCTCGGCGGTTACCGGCCGAGCAGCCGAGCGAGCGCCTGCCCCGGATGCGGTTGCTTCATCAGGCTGGTTCCGACCAAGAATCCGCGATAGCCGACGTCCCGCAATCGACGGATGTCGTCGGCGGTCCGAATTCCACTCTCGCTCACCGCATGGACGTCGCCGGGCAGCCGCTTTGCCAATTCGATCGAGGTCTCCAGCGAGACCTCCAGGGTCTTCAGATTGCGGTTGTTGACTCCAATGAGCTCGGCGCCGACGGCCAGGGCTCGGTCGAGCTCCGCTTCGTCATGCACTTCGACCAGCGCGTCGAGCTCCAGCTCGCCCGCCTGGTGCAGCAACGAGGACAGCTCGGTGTCTCCCAGCGCCGCCACGATCAGCAGCACGCAGTCGGCCCCGTGCGCCGCGGCTTGCAGCAGATGGTAGGGCTCCAGCGTGAAATCCTTGCGCAAGACCGGTAGCTTGACGGCCGCGCGCGCCGCTACCAAGTCATCGAGCGCGCCCCCGAAGAACTGCTTGTCCGTCAGCACGGATAGGCAAGCGGCGCCGGCCTCCTCGTACTGGCGGGCGATCAACATCGGATCGAAATGGGACCGAATCTGCCCTTCCGAAGGCGAGGATCGCTTAACCTCCGCGATGATCGCGGGGGACTTGACCTCCAAAGCTTGGCGAAAGCCGCGCCGCTTGGGTTGGCGCCGCTTGAGCAACTCGGCTTCCGGCAACAGGGATTTGTCGGCGATGAGCTCGGCGCGCTTGCGGGCGAGGATCTGCTCCAGTACGGTGAGCTCGTTGACGAGAGGTGTTTGGGAAATTTCGGACATGGCTCAAGCGCGGGTCGCGCTTGAGCCTATGGTATCGGGCTGGAAGGCCCGATGGGCCGCGCCGGCGTGGAAAACGAGGCGCCCGGCGGTCGTTCGACTTACGACGCTCGCCGCCGGTCGGCGCCGTCGATCGCCTGCCGGATCTTCCTGGCCAGATCCTGCCGGCGGTACGGTTTTTGGAGCAGTTGCACGCCGGGGTCGAGGCGGTCATGGTGGACGATGGCGTTTTCGGTGTAGCCGGAGGTGTACAACACGGGCAGATCGGGCCGCATTTCCTTTGCCTCGTTGGCCAGCACGCGCCCGCTCATTCCGCCCGGCATGACCGCGTCGGTAAACAAGAGGTCGATGTCGGCGTGCTGCTTGAGCCTTTCCAGAGCTTCCGGACCGCTGGCCGCCCAGACGACCTCGTAACCCAGAAACTCGAGTTGCTCCACGACAAAGTTTCGAACCAGATCGTCGTCTTCGACAACCAGAATCTTTTCGCGACCACCCGTCGGCGCCACCGGCCGCGGCTCCTCGGCGCCTAGCTCGTTTTCGGCGCGCTCTCGCGGCAGGTACAACCTCGCGCTGGTCCCCAGTCCCGGCTCCGAGTAGATCTTGACGTGGCCATTGGACTGCTTGACGAATCCGTATACCATGCTCAGGCCCAGACCGCTGCCCTTGCCGCTTTCCTTGGTGGTGAAGAACGGCTCGAAAGCCTTGCCGACAATTTCGGGAGCCATTCCCGAGCCCGTGTCGGTGACCGAAATCGCCACGTACTGGCCCGGCTGCACCTCGCCATGCACGGCGGCATAGTCGTCGTCCCCGCGCAGCGGCGTCGAGTGCGAGGACAGCCAACGTTCGGCGCCATCCAGCGCCTTTAACCGAAACTCCAGTTGGCCGGTATCGCCCTCCAGGGACCTTTCGTGCAGGTTCAAGAAGGCCTGGCGGTCCTCGGGGTGAATCAGCCGAATCACCGGCATCCCGATCGCTTCGAGGTGGCTGCCGGCGCCGATCATGCGCAGCCCCGCGGCGTTCATGTCCAGCAGAATGCCTTCATCCGATACGACCTTGACGCATTCCGGCTCGGTGTCAATGATGGCGCGAAGGCGGGCTTGGCTCTGAGCCAATAAGCTCTCCGCGTGCCTGTGCTCGGTCTCGATCTCCTCCATCAGGCGCTGGGCCTTCCATTGGGCTTCAATCGCCCTTGCCGCTACGGGCGCGAGCTCCCGGATGATCCGGGCGGCCCGGTCGCCGTCCTCGCGTGGCCGGAGGTCCAGCACTCCAAGCTCGCCCAATGGCTGGCCTTCCGTACCGGTAAGCGCGACAGGCGCCCGGAAAGGCGCATCGACAGCGCCGACAGCCTCAAAGCCGTGACGAATCTCCCGGCGTCCCTGCTCGCCGCCTTCCCACTGGAGGAATGCCCCCGGCGCGTCGCACAACCTCGCCGCCGAGGCTACGATCTCGTCTAAGAGCTCGTCGGAAGGCGGCTCCGTTACACCGTCTTTGCTAGACCCCGCCGGGAGCCCGGCTTCCAATTGCACGTTCTTCCACCTCGTCGTCGTGAACTGTTGTTTCACTGTCCCGCAACCCGCCGCTCGACAGGCTCCAAGGAGCATTCCCTAAAGAGGCCAACCACGGGCCTACCTGGTCTTCTGGCAGCGGCGGAGCCATCAAATGCCCCTGCGCCTCGTCACAGCCAACTTCCTCGAGAAATTCGAGCGTGGCTAGCGTCTCCACCCCCTCGGCCGTCAGCGTCAGACCCAAGCTGTGTCCCAGGGTCACGATCGACCCGACCAGCGCCCGCAATTCCCTGGAATCGACTGCCGTCATCACGAAACTCTTGTCAATCTTCAACGACGAAAACGGGAACCTGGAGACCTGGAGAATCGACGAGTAGCCGACGCCGAAATCGTCCATGGACAGGTGGACGCCCTTCAGCCGCAACCGCGTGAGGATGTCCAAGGCGGCCGGTCCGTCGGCCAGGGCGACAGACTCAGTAATCTCAATCACGATGCGATCGGGAGAAACGTCGTGATCTCGGCAGGTCCGCTCCAGGCGGTCCGCGAAGTCGACGTTGTGCAGCGTGTTGGGCGAAATGTTCAGCGCCAGCGAAAGCGCGCCGGGCGGAACCGCTAGGGCGAACCAGCTCAGTGATCTGTCCAAAACGCGCTCCGTCAGAGGCACGATCAGGCCAGTCTCTTCCGCCAAATGGATGAACTCGCCGGGCGGGACCAGTCCGGTCGTCGGACGCCGCCACCTCGCCAACGCTTCAAACCCGACGACCTCGCGGCTGCCACAGAGAATCTTGGGCTGATAGTAAACAACAATCTCGTCCTGCTCAATCGCGCGGCGCAGGGATTCCTCGGAGATGGGGACGGTTTCGCGCAACACGCCGCTCGGTCGCTCCTGCTCGTCCTCGGCGCAAGGGGCGAGTAAGGCGTGCAAGTGGCCCAGGCCGAACGGTTTGGGCAGGATGCCCGCGATCGTCAGGCCGCGGGCGATGGCGACTCGCCGGGCGGCGTCGAGCACGCGCTCGCCGGCGCCGCCGGTCAGGATGATCCGGGCTCCGCAGTGGCGGTCCGCCAACATGCGCAGCACCTCAACGCCGTCCACTCGGGGCATCACCAGGTCAATGACAACATGGGTCGGCGCCCACTCATCGAGTAGCCGTACGAAATCCTCGTAGTTTTTGGCCGTGCGGGCCTCCGCCCCGCAGAAATCCGCGACCGCGCAGATGGTCTCGCCTACCAAACGGTCGTCATCGAGGATCAGCAGGCGGTGGATCATGACGGCGGGAACCCCAACTTCTCAGAGCGGCGCCGCGGGGCCTATTCGTTGCCGTCGCACGGCGATCCGCCGGCAACCCGCCGCACGGCTAGGGGTCTGTGGGAGATAAGCCCTCCGCGCAGCGCATTCTTCCGTGGTGAGCCAGGGGCGGGCGCGGGCTTCGCCGTGCCGCGTCGTCGCTTTTCGACGACGTCCCCGAGATCCCACGCAATCGCCTCCGAAGCGGCGGCGGAACGGCCACGGGCCACGACCTGGGGGTCGAGGCGGCAGGCGTGGGCGCCTGCCGCGAAATGTGGAAACTCCAGTGTCGGGCCGCAGGCCCGACTGCACGGCGAAGCCGTGCGCCACGCGGCCTGGCCTTGCGTTTGCTTACATGCAAGGGATCGGCCAAGGGGGCTGGATCGGGATAGGGAATCTCAACTCGCTTGCGCGCGCGGGCCCCGAAGGTGCATGCTTGGGGCGCCATGAACCGCCCTTCCCGCCGCCGTTTCCTCTCCGCCGCCGGCGCCGCCTCCGCCCTGGCTGCTTGCGGAGGCGCCCCCGACGCCCGCAAGCCCGCCGGCCCGTCGGTCGAAGCGCTCGAAGCCGCTCTGGCCAAGCCGGTGCTGGACGTGAGTTCGATTACGCAGCCGGTGATCATTGAGTCCGTTCAATTACTCGAAAAGAACGGCGAGCAGATGGTGCTCGTACGCTCCAAGGACGGCGCCGAGGGGCTCTCATTTACTAACGGCCGTAGCTATCTGACCGATCTGTTCCGAGATCGCTTCGTCCCGTTCTTCGTGGGCAAGGACGCCAGGGAGATCGAGTCGATGCTGCTGTGGGACTTCTACCGGGAAAACTCCAACTATAAGCTGCAAGGGCTGCTGTTTTGGTCCGCCCAGGCTTGGGTGGAATTCGCTATTTTGGACATGCTGGGCCGCATCGCCAACAAGTCGATCGCCGAGCTGATGGGCGGCGTCATCCACGGCGAGATCCCTTTCTATGTGGCCAGCGGTCGGCGCGACTCCACCCCGGAGGAAGAGGTCGAGTACCTGCAAGGCCTATTGGAGCAATCCGGCGCCAGGGCGGTGAAGTTCCGGCTGGGCGGGCGCATGAGCCGCAACGAGGACGCCATGCCCGGCCGTACGGAGAACCTCATCCGTCTGGCACGCAAAACCCTCGGCGACGACATCGACATCCACGGCGACGCCAACAGCTCCTACGACCCCGAGCCCGCCATCGCAGTCGGCCGCATTCTCGAAGAGGTCGGCGCGGTCTACTTCGAAGAGCCCTGCCCGTTTGACCATCTGGAAGACACGAAAGTCGTCACCGACACGCTGGATATCCCCGTCGCTGGCGGTGAGCAGGAGTTTTCCGAGCGGCGCTTCCGTTGGATGATCGCCAACCGCGGCGTGGACATCGTGCAGCCGGATCTGCACTACTACGGCGGCATGATCCGCTCGGCGCGGGTGGCGAACATGGCCGAGGCCGCGGGCATGCCGACCACGGTCCACATCTCCGGCGGGTTTGGGTTTATCTATATGCTGCACTTCGCCGCCAGAACAAAGGACCCGGGCCGCTATCAGGAGTACAAGCTCAACATTGAGAAGTACAACGACTGGTTCGACCCAAGAATCACCGTCAAGGACGGCAAAATGAGCGCTCCGGGCGGCCCGGGAGTGGGCATTCAGGACTTGGGCGCGGTCATTAAGGGCGCCAAGGTTCTGGTGTAGCTCACGACCCCAGGTACAGCCGCTCGAACAGCTCCACGTCCGCCGACCGCTCAAACCACTCGGCCAGCCGGTAGTAGGATTCTTGCTTGGATCCGGCGGGCGCCGGTTCCACGCCGAGCCACTCACGAACGATGTCCGAGCTCTCCAACGCCCCATGCAGGTAAGTCCCCAGGCAGTTCCTCGCCCTGGCGCCTTCCGGCTGACCGTCGATGTGGCACAGCGGTTCGACCGACGCCGCCGCGGCCGTGGTCCGGCCCATGTGGATCTCGTAGGCCCGAAACCGAGCTCCGGCCTGGCTGCGTCCAGAGACAGCCTCGGTCACCTTCTCCTTCGCCAGGACGGTCCGCACCGGCAACAACCCCAGCCCCTTGACCGCTTGTCGGTCCGATTCCACGCCGTGGGGATCCTCAATGCGCTCACCGAGCATCTGGTAGCCGCCGCAGACGCCCAGAATGCGCACTCCTTTCGCAGCCTGCGCCAAAACCCAGCGGTCCAGGCCGCGCGAGCGCATCCATTCCAGATCAGCCACGGTGCTCTTCGTGCCCGGCAGGATCACGGCCTGAAACTCCCCGTCCACGGGCCGGTCGATCCAAGCGGCGTCGGGCAGCAAGCGAAAGTCGGTCAGGTTGGAGATGCGCGGAAGGCGCAGAATCCCGACGCGCGCGCCGCCGGTTGCATGCGCCGACAGATCGTCGAGCCGTACACTGTCCTCTTCGTCCAGATGAATGCCCGGCGCATGGGGAAACACGCCGAGACAGGGCTTTTTCGCCTTCCCTTCCAGGATCGTGACGCCGTCCTCAAACAGCGTCGGGTCGCCGCGAAAGCGATTCACGGCGAACGCGCGCACCAGCTTGCGCTCGGCGGGTTCAAGTAGATCAATGGTCCCGTGCACGGCCGCAAAGACGCCGCCGCGGTCGATGTCGGCCACCAGCAGGACCGGGATGTTAAAGCGGCCCGCGAAACCAAGGTTGACCAAGTCGGTCCGGCGCAAGTTGAGCTCCGCGATGCTGCCGGCGCCTTCCAACACGATCACGTCAAACTCCGCGGCCAACCGCTCGTACGATTCCGCCGCCTTCGATAGGAAAAAGTCGAAATGCTCGTAGTAGGCGCGGGCGCTCAAGTCGCCCCATACCTTGCCCTGCACAACGACCTGGCTGGCCGCGTCGGCGGTTGGCTTGAGCAGAATCGGGTTCATGTCCGGACGGGGCTCCAGGCCGCAGGCTTCCGCCTGGGCGACCTGGGCCCGTCCGATCTCCCCTCCGCCCACGCAGGGGTAGGAGTTGTTGGACATGTTCTGGGCCTTGAACGGGGCAACCTTCACGCCCCGGCGATAAAGCCACCCGCAGATGGCCGCCGTCATCCAGCTTTTGCCGACGTGCGAGGCCGCGCCGCCGACCATCAAGGCGTGTTTGGGTTGCGTCATACGATCCGTGGCGACGGACATTTTTGTCCGTCTCCGGTCTAGACCGAGCAAGGCAAGAATGTCCGTCGCCACTGACTCAGAAATCTTCGAAGAGGTCGGCGCCCCGTGTGGCGTGGCAGAAATCGCACTCGACCGACGCCTGGGCCGCTTTATGGCAGGCGATGCAGCCCGGCATGGAGATGTTGCGCTCCTTGGCCAGTGCGTCTTTCGCTGCGACGTCGCCATGGCAGGCCGAGCAGGCCGCGCCGGCGTCGACGTGCTTGCGATGGCTGAAGTAGACGAAGTCCGGCACCATGTAGACCGGCTCCCACTCGATTTCCTCGCCGGCGGCGTGGGCCTTGGCCAGCGTCTGGATCGCCGGGCTGTCGCTTTTCACTTCCTTGTGGCAGTCCATGCAGACGGCCGTGGGGGCGATCTCGGCGAAGTAGCCGGGGTCGGGCATCTCGTGGCAGGTCTTGCAGTCCAGGCCCTGGGCGGCGTGGGTTTTGTGGCTGAAGGGCAGCGGTTGCTCGGGCGCCGGCGGGACCGGCAGCAACAACGGCGCCTCGGCGGTCTGGGCTTGCACCGCCACCACGACCAACGGAACAAGAAATAACAACCGCATCGACACTCCGAATTCTACACAAGCGCCCGCTTCACAACGTCTTCCGCGCCACATCGTAATAGACCTCAAGCACCTGTTCGGCCGAGCGGTCCCAACTGAATTTCTTGACGCGCTCGAAGCCGCGGCGGCGCAATTCGGCGCGGTATTCGTCGTCGAGCAGGATTTTGCGCAGGCCGCGCGCGATGTCGAAGACGTTGGTGGGGTTGACGAGCTCAGCCGCGTCGCCCACCGATTCAGGCAGCGACGAAACCGAGGATGTCACCACCGGCGTGCCGTGGGCCATCGCTTCCAGCGGCGGCATTCCGAAGCCCTCGTACAGCGATGGGAACAAGAAGGCGGTGGCTTCGTTGTAGAAGCAACGCAAGGTCTCCAGCGGCACGAAGCCGAGAAAGCGCACGGAATCGTGCAGGCCGCCGCGCGTGACGGCCCGGCGGACCTCGGGGTAGCGAGCCAGGTCGTCGCCGATGATGATGAGCTTGAGGTTGTTGTACTTCCAGTGATTTTCGAGCTGGGAGCGGACCACGGCGAACGCCTCGATCAGCCGGGGGATATTCTTGTGCGGCTGGATGCGGCCGGCGTAGAGCACGAAGGGATCCTTGATGGAGTAGCGCTCCATGTTCAGGCGGCGGAGGTCTTCGGGCGCGGGCTGGGCGACCTGCTCGTCCACGGCGTCGTAGATGGTGGTGAACCTGCCGTCGTCGAGGCGCAGCCGCTTGACGGCGTCGCGGCGGGTGGCTTGCGAGACGGTGATCACGCGCTCGGCGCGCTGCAGGCCGCGGCGCATGACGGCCAGCCGCAACGAGTGTAGGCTCGCCGACGAGCTCTCTTTGGGGAAGAACAGATTGTTCAAGTCGTGCAGCGTGACCACGTAAGGGCCGGGGGTGGAAGCCGGGACCCAGCGGTGGGGGATGTGAAAGGCATCGACGCCGAGGGCGCGCAACACGAACCAGTAGTCGAGATGGCTGCGCAGGGAATCGAATCGCTTGGTGTAATTGACCAACCGAAAGTTGGGTCCCAGGTCGCCGAGATGCTCGCGATTCTCCGGGCCGCCGACCAGCACGTAGCGGTGCTCGGCGCCGACCCGGGCCAGCGAGCGCACCAGATTCTTCGTGTAGATGCCGACGCCGAACTCGCCGGCGCGCCGGATGTCAATCCCGATCAAAAGCGGACGCGCGTCGGGCCGCTTGGATTCAATCGGCGGGGGATGGCTGGCGGTAGTCGAAATGGGCTCCACGCGTCGGGGTATTGCGAGGGGCCCGGGCTGCCTGGCGCCTCTTAACTTGCGGTGATTCTAACATGTTAGGATTGAGAATCCGTGAGGCCGGGCGGTCCCGTCTCCGCGCCTCCCCACCCCAAAAAACCAATGCGCTGGAGTCAACTCTTCATTCCGACGTTGCGCGAAGCGCCGGCCGACGCCGAAGTCGTCAGCCACAAGCTGCTGCTGCGCGCCGGGTACGTGCGGCAGCTCGCCGCCGGATTCTACTGTTACCTCTACCTAGCCAAACGCTCGCTCAACAAAATTGAAGCGATTGTGCGCGAAGAGATGGACGCGATCGGCGCACAGGAGATCTTCCTGCCCGAGGTGCATCCGGCCGAAATCTGGCAGGAGTCCGGGCGCTGGGACGCGATCGGCGACGACATGTTCCGCCTGAAGGACCGTTATGGGCGGGAGCTGTGCTTGGGGATGACGGAAGAAGAGGTCGTCACTTGGCTGGCGCGCGGCGAGATGCGTTCGTACAAGCAGCTTCCGCAGATCTGGTATCAGATTCAGGCCAAGTTCCGCGATGAGGCGCGGCCGAAGTCGGGGCTGATGCGCGTGCGGCGCTTCACGATGAAGGATTCCTACAGCTTCGACGTGAACGCGGCCGGGCTGGACGTGAGCTACGACAAGCACTACGACGCCTACTGCCGCATCTTCACCCGCTGTGGGCTGGAGTACATGGCCATCGAGGCCGACTCGGGCGCGATGGGCGGCAGCGAGTCGCATGAGTTCGTGGTTCCCTCCGACGCCGGCGAGGACTTGGTCGTGGAGTGCTCGGCGTCGGGCTACAAGGCTAACGCCGAAAAGGCTGTCGCGAACGCGCCGGCGCCTGCCGAGCCGGATGTCGAGGGCGACCTTGAGCCCGTGGCATTTGCGACGCCGGGCATGAAAACGATCGGCGAGGTGGCGGCCTTTGATGGGTTGCCGGAGACGCACCACATCAAGACGCTGGTGCTGGCGGCCGACGGGGCACCGGTAATGGCGCTGCTGCGGGGCGACCGGCAGCTCAACGAGACGAAGCTGCAATCGGCCCTGGCCGCCAAGGAAGTCCGTCCGGCGCATGCTGAGGAGATCGCCCAGTGGATCGGCGCTGAGGCCGGCTCTTTGGGGCCGGTGGGCGCGCCCGCGAAGATGCGGATTCTCGCTGACACGACTCTAGAAGGTCGCCGCAACTTGGTGGCCGGGGCGAACAAGACCGGTTTCCATCTGCGCAACGTTACGCCGGGCGAGGACTTTAAGGCGGAATTCGTGGACATCCGCGAGGTGGAGGTAGGTGATCTGGACGTGCAGTCGGGCGAGCCCGTGCGGCTGCGCAAGTGCATCGAGGTCGGCCATATCTTCAAGCTCGGCTACAAGTACTCGGAGTCGATGAAGCTGCGCGTGCTCGACGAAAACGGCAAGGAGATCACGCCGATCATGGGCTCCTATGGCATCGGGATGGAGCGCATTCTCACGGCTGCGATCGAGCAGAATCACGATGAGGCCGGCATGGCCCTTCCCGCTGCCATCGCGCCGTTCGAGGCGGTGGTCACGCCGATCAACTGGAAGGTGGACGAGCAGCGCGACGCCGGCGAGAAGCTCTACCAAGCGCTGCTGGAAGCCGGCGTCGACGCGATCCTCGACGACCGCCTGGAGCGGCCTGGAGTTAAGCTCAACGACGCCGATCTGGCGGGGATTCCGTTTCGCATCGTCGTCGGCAAGAAGGTTCCCGACGGATTGGTGGAACTCTCCGAGAGATCGACACGTCAAACCGGCGATGTTAAGATCGAAGAGGTCGTTGCGCTTCTTCGGCAAAAGCTGGTTGCATCTAAAGCCTGAGCTTCTCGACCGGTCGGCCTTGCTTCGAACCCCGCCCAATTCGAAAGCCTGTCGGCGCTGGACGCAGCGAGGCGACTCGCGTCCTTGAACATGGCCACACGCTCTCCTCGCCGTCGCTCCGGCCGCAAGTCTTCGGGCAAGTACGCCATCCGGTCGCGATTCCTGTCGCGGGTGGTGTGGTTTGTGCGCAGTCCGATCGGCAAGGGCGTGCTGGCGTTGTCTTTGTTGACGACGTTGGCCGGCGGGGCGGTTCTCAACCACTACTGGTGGAAGTACTCCAAGGTCGTCGACAGTAAGCTCGCCGGGGGGCCGTTCAACCGGGCCGCCAAAGTGTTGGCCGCGCCATCGCCGGTCTTCGTGGGCCAAGAGCTGTCGCCGGAAGAGATCCTGGTGGAGCTGCGCGAGGCAGGCTACTCGGATTCCCGCCACAATCCGGTCGGTCACTACCTGCGCAAGGAGAGCTCGATCGAGGTTTACCCCGGTTCGCTGTCCTATTTCGCACAGGAACCGGCGGTGTTGTATTTCGAAGGCGGCAAGATCAGCCGCATCGTCTCGCTCAACGACAACGTGCCGCAGACGGCGTACGATCTTGAGCCGCAGCTTGTGACGCATCTGTTTGACGATGAGCGCTCCAAGCGGCGGATCTTTAAGTTCGAGGACTTTCCGCCGCAACTGGTGCAGGCGATTCTGGCGATCGAGGATCACCGCTTCTACCAGCACTGGGGCATCGACGTCATCCGTACGACCAAGGCGGCCCTCGACGGGCTGCTGAAGTGGGAGCAGCCGCGGGGCACCTCAACGCTGACGCAGCAGCTCGCCCGGAACTTCTTTCTGACCCTGGAGCAGACGTACGATCGCAAGCTGGCCGAGGCGCTGATCGCCTTGCAGCTTGAGCTGCGGCTGAGCAAGGAGCAGATTTTCGAGCACTACGCCAACCAGATCTTCATGGGGCGTAGCGGCAGCTTCAACGTGATGGGCATGGGCGAGGCGGCCCGAGCCTATTTCAACAAGGACGCCCGCGACTTGACCCTGGCCGAGAGCGCGCTGCTGGCCGGTTTGCCCCAGGGGCCGAGCTACCTCAATCCGTACCGCCATCCCGAACGGGCGCTGAACCGCCGCTCCCAGGTGCTGCGCGCCATGCTGCGCTACGGCGTCATTGACGAGGAGATGTACAAAGAGGCCGCCCAAGAAGAGCTTCGGCTGGCCCAGGGGCACATCGAATCGACGGCCGCGCCCTACTACGTGGATTTGGTGAACAATCATCTGCAGGAGCGCTTCAACTCCGAGGACTTGGTCACGCAGGACTATTGGGTCTACACGACGCTCGACAAGGACTTGCAGCAGGCGGCCGTGGACGCCGTACGGATCGGCATGCAAGAGGTCGACGAGAAGATCGCCAAGCAGCGCCGCTTCAAGGACAAGAAACCGCCGCTGGCGCAAGCCGCGCTGGTCGCGATCGATCCGTCGACCGGCGAGGTCAAGGCGATTGTCGGCGGACGCGATTATGGCGAAAGCCAGCTCAACCGCGTGCTCGCCAGTCGGCAGCCGGGCTCGGTTTTCAAGCCGTTCGTGTTTGCCGCGGCGCTGGATACAGCGCTGGATGAAGAGCGCCGCCAGTTGGTGGAAGAGGGCGAGGGCGACCTGTTTAAGGAGCTAGGCTGGACGTTGTACGAGCCTGGCGAGGTCTTTACGCCCGCGACCCTGGTGGACGACGTGCCGACGACTTTCTGGTACGACCAGAAGCCCTACGAGCCCGCCAACCACATGAACAAGATTTATGGGTTGATAAGCTTCCGTTACGCGATGCGGCGCTCAATCAACATCGCCACGGTGAAGGTGGCGGAGATGGCCGGCTACGGACGCGTTGCGGATATCGCCAAGCGGGCGGGACTGGGCGCTCAGATTCAGCCGACGCCGTCGCTGGCATTGGGATCTTATGAGGCGACGCCGTTGCAGATCGCCGGCGCCTACTCGGCGTTCGTCAACGGCGGCGTGATGAAGAAGCCGCATTTCGTTCGGATGGTCCGCGACTCCGAGGGCAACGCCCTCCACCGCAGCCAGCCCGAAGAGACGCAGGTGCTGGACCCTCGCGTGGCGTACATGATCACCAACATGCTGGAGGACGTGATGACGCGCGGCACCGGCGTGGGCGCGCGCTATCGCTACAAGTTCAACGAGCCGGCGGCGGGCAAAACCGGTACGGACGACGACGGCTGGTTCGCCGGCTTCACCAGCAACCTGCTTTGCGTGGTCTGGGTGGGGTTTGATGACAATACCGACCTGGCGCTGGAAGGCGCCCACTCGGCGCTGCCCATCTGGGCGGAGTTCATGCGGCGGGCGCATGAGCTGCGGCAGTACCGCAACCCAAAACCGTTCGAGGCGCCGGAAGGCGTGATTACCGTCGAGATTGATCCGGTGACGCTGGAGCTGGCAACGCCGGCTTGCTCGGAACGGCAAAA
>CAYOPA010000057.1:0-3574 GCA_964405625.1 uncultured Bryobacterales bacterium | reverse complement strand
CGGGCTCGCAGCCGGCCCGTTTCTGCCGGCTGCATGGCGGCGGCGGTTTCTCGCTGGCGACGAATGTGGCGGGTTGGGACAGCACGCCGGCGGCCGACCCTGGAGCCGAGGGCGCGGCGACCGAGGACGACCCGGGTCCCAAGCCGCGCAACAGTTTCCTCAAGCGCATCTTTGGCGGGCTGAACAAGCAGCAGTAGTTTTCCTTACACCCTGACCGTCGCTCCAGGCGCGGCGGGCGCCTGCGTCACTCGATCGCTTTGCAAATTTTGCGGCGGGGTGTAGTGTTAGATTGAACCTGAAACACCGCTCCGCTGCTGAAGCGCGTCGTCACGATCCGGGGAAGGCCTCGGTCAAGATGACCGCCGCGCGGGGCGCCCACGGAGGGCGTGATGTATTCCACGCTGATAGCTTTCTTGCTCATGCCGCAACTGGTGGACGGCACCAACAAGCCGCCGGCTCCGCCTGTTGAAGTGCAAGAGCTTTCGCACGAGCAGCGCGCCGATATCTACATGGCGCGCAAGATGTACCGCGAGGCGGTGGACGCCTACAGCAAGGCGATCGACGAGCAGCCCGGCAGCGCCCGGCTCTACAACAAGCTGGGCATCTCGTTCCACCACCAGATGATGTTCGGCCAGGCGCGGCGCTTCTACGAGCGCGCCTCGGAGCTGGACCAGAAGTACCCGCAGGCGATTAACAATCTGGGGGCCGTCTACTACGCCGAAGGGCGCTTTAAGGCGGCCCAGAAGGCATACCAGAAGGCGCTGAAGCTGACCCCGAATTCAGCGTCGGTCCACAGCAACCTCGGGACGGCCTTCTTTGCCCGCAACAAGTTCGCCAAGGCTTCGGAGTCCTATCTCAGGGCGCTGGAGCTGGACCCGGAAGTGTTCAACTACAAGGGCCAGACGGGCACGCTGCTGCAGGAGCGCTCGGTGGCTGATCGGGTGAAGTATTACTACTTCATGGCCGAAGCCTACGCGAAGTCGGAGATGTACGAGCAGGCGTATCTGTCGCTGCGGCGGGCGTTTGAAGAGGGCTTCAACGATCGGCGGCGGGTGCTCAACGAAAAGGCCTTTGAGCCCATGCACGCGATGGCCGAGTTCCGCCTGTTGGTTGACCCGGAGGGCAAGATCCTGGGCGAACAGCAGGCGAGCAACTGATCGGAGGCTTTGGGCCGCGGTGCGAACAAGGTCGACTCGGACCCGGAACGCGGACTCTACTTCGGGTGAATGACCGCGAAGCCGGCGTAGTCGGCCTTGGCAGCGTGGGATTCCAGCGCCGGCCAAGCGACTTGGTGCGGGTCCGAGGCCACCCATTCCACGCGCGCTTCCTCGGTGACAAACGACAGCCGCACGGTATATTCCGCCGTGCCGGGCTTGCGAACCATGGCGGCCTCTCGGAAGCCGGGCCGGGCGCTGACGGCCGGGTAGAAGACCTCGCGGAAGGTTTTTTCCATGGCCGCTTCCTGGCCGGGCTTGGCGGTCAGCCAGATGTAAAGCTCGACGGGGCCGTCCACGTCAAAAACGCGCTCGGCGAGCGCGGGCGTGAGCAAGGCGGCGAGCAGCAGGGCGAGCCGGACGAGTTTCAACATGGACAAAATGCCTCCGGGATAGCTACGACTATCCATCTTGCCACATCCGGCGGTGCGGGAATGGTCTACAATCTCCGACATGCCGGAAACGCCTCCCTCAAACCTATGGACTCGCCGCGAGCTCGCCAAACTAGGCGCCGCCGCCCTGGCTGTCGGCGCAGGCTGCCAATCCGCCTCGGAGCCCCAACAGGCGGCCGCGCCGGCGGAGAGCATCGAGATCATCGACCCCCATGTGCACGTTTGGGCGAACGACCCAAACTATCCCTGGCCGGAGGAGAACCGCAATCCGCCATCCGAGGACTTTACGCCTGAGATGCTGCTCGGGCTGATGGCCGAGCACGGGGTCTCCAAGACGGTCATCGTCCACCCGATGCACTTCCGCTGGGACTGCCGCTACGTGGGCGACACGCTCAAGAAATACCCAGACAAGTTCGAGGGCGTCTGCCGGGTAAATCCTGAAGCGCCGGACGCCGCCGACGAGTTGTCGAAGTGGACCGAAGAGTGGGGTTTTCGCGGTGTGCGTCTGAGCCCGGCGGCGAACGAGTCGGGCGACTGGATCAACAACCGCGAACTGATGGATCCGATCTGGAAGCGCGCGCAGGATCTAAAGATTCCGATGACGATCTTAACGCGGCCCTCGAGGCTGCCGGCGATTGCTGCGCTGACCGAGCGGCATCCGGATCTCGACGTGGTGATCGACCACATGGCCGATAGCCCGCCGCGGGACCTGGAGCAGCGCAAGCTTTTGCTCGATCTGGCGCGCTTTCCCCGCATGTACGTCAAGATCTCGCACACCTGGAGCATCTCGGAAACCGGCGAGTACCCGTGGCGCGACACGTGGGACTTGGTCAAGAGCGTCCATGGCGCCTTCGGCCCCGAGCGGATCATGTGGGGCACGGACTGGCCTGTGTCATTGAGCAAAACCGACTACGGCAGCACACTGCGCCTGGTGCGAGACGAGATGGACTTCTTCAACGACGACGACAAGAGCTGGGTTTTGGGCAAAACCATCCGCCGCTTGTGGCCGTTTGCCTGAGCGGGGTTGTATCGAGCCGCTCGATGCGGTAGAACGTAGGGGCCTTGCGCGTTCCAGGAGGACCGCCCGATGATCAAGATCAGCGACTATTCCCTGAACTACTCCCAGCAAATCCGTTCCGGCGAGATGTCGATCCTCGACTTTCTGCGGCAGTGCCGACGCCTCGGGACCGACTGCGCCAGCCTGCATGTGAGCAACCTGGAGGACACCTCGCGGGCCTATCTGCGCGATATCCGCCGGGCCTATCTCGACAATGGGCTGTCGATGTCGATGTTCACCGTATCGACGAACTTCGGCAATCCGCGGGACGGGGAGAAGGCGGAGTTTGAGAAGGCGCAGCAGGCGGTCTGGATCGCCTCGTACCTGGGCGCGCCGATCCTGCGGGTCTTCCCCGGCGCACCGAAGGACGAGGGCGACCGGCAGGCGGCCTTCCAGCGCGCCGTGGACGCGGTCCGCAAGGTTTGCATCGAGGCCGAGGAATTTGGGCTGCCGGTGGGCTTGCAGAACCACAACCACTTCCACCTATGCCGCACCGGCGACGATGTGCTGCGTTTCCGGGAGATGGTTGACCATCCGAACTTTACGTTCCTGCTCGACACGGGGCAGTTCGCGGGCTCGCCGGGAGCGAGCTATGACGTACCGCCGGCCGGGATGACGCAGGCCGATTTGGACTTCATGGAGAGCATCCGCAAGACGGCGTCAATCGCGCGCCACGTGCGGGTGAAGTTTTACAAGCCGCGCGCCGACGGCTCGGAGACGAATCTGGATTACCCGAAGATTTTTGAGATCCTGCGCGGCGTGCACTACGACGGCATCGTCGACATTGTCTACGAGCCGGCGCGCCACGAAGGCGACGACATCAAGGTCGCCATGCCGCGGATTGTCGGATTCCTGCAGAAGATGGTGCGGGGCGGATAGGGGCTGCGTAGGGGCGGTCGGAAGCCCGCCCA